>CAVKMV010000011.1:0-2914 GCA_963657675.1 Ruminococcus intestinalis | reverse complement strand
TTCAAGAAGGTCTTCCATTGTAACAATTCCGGCAGTACCGCCGTATTCATCAACCAAACCCGCCGGCTGGCTGCGACGCTTCTGCAGCATACGTAAAAGCTTGCTTATGGGCAGCGTTTCTGGCACCAGCAGCACCTCGCGCGTCAGGCTGCGCAGGCTGGGATGATCGCCTGCGTTAAGGCAGCGCATCAAATCCTTGATATGCAAAAAGCCGATGATGTGATCCTTATCACCGTCGCAGACAGGATAACGCGTCATGCGCTCCCCCAGTGCCGTCTTGATGTTGTCCTCCCAGGAATCCTCCAGGTAAAGGCAAATCATATCCGTGCGCGGCACCATAACATCGCTGGCACGCTTGTCCGAAAAATCAAAGACGTTATCCAGATACGTCAGCTCGGTTTTATCAATATAACCATGCTTATGGCTTTCTTCCATCAAAATGCGGATTTCGTCCTCGTTGTGCGCCTCCTCCGCCTCACTGGCAGCCTCCACGCCAAAGCAGTGCAGCGTCCAGTTGGCCACGTGGTTCAAAAACCACACAGCAGGGTACATCAGCTTATCAAACATAATCAGCGGACCCGAAACAAAAAGCACAATCTGCTCCGTCTTTTGGATAGAAAGCGACTTAGGCACCAGCTCGCCCAGAACAATGTGCAGGGCCGTAATCACGCTGAAGCCCAAAACAAAGGAAATAGTGTGCTCAATATTCGCCGGCAGCTGCACCAGGGAAAACACCGGATGCAAAATTTTTGCCACCGTAGGCTCGCCAATCCAGCCAAGACCCAAGGAAGCAATCGTAATGCCCAGCTGCGTAACCGACAAAAAGGCATCCAAATGCTCTGTTACCAGCTTGGCATTCACAGCCTGCTTGTTGCCCTCCTTGAGCAGGGCGTCAAGCCGCGAGGGACGCACCTTGACGATAGAAAACTCCGAAGCAACGAAAAAGCCATTCAAAGCTACTAAAAAAAATATCGCTATAACATTGGCCAAAACTATAAAATAATCCAAAAATATCTGCCACCCCCGCCTGCTTGCAAAGGCTGCAGCTTCACCTCCGTAAAAAAAGATATTATATGTATTTTACCACATTCACTGTCACTTGCAAAATAAATTTTGGGCAATAGTGCACTTCTTACGGATAAATTTGTGTAAAATTTGCTTTATGTTCACATTTTATGCTTCGTCTGCCACAATCAGATCCACCAGCTTTTGGATATGCACCTGCATCGTGTCCAGGCAGGGTACAGGACTGACGCTGTCATTTAAGAGCAAGGGCAGCTCTGTGCAGCCCAAAACAACGGCCTCAATACCCTCCTCGTGCTGCAGCCTGCCGATTAGTTCCTGCAGTCGCGCCAAGGTCGCAGGGTTTTTCACACCCTGCTCCAGCTCCTCGCTGATTTTGCTTCCCAGCCACGCCATTTCCGCCTCCATCGGGCGTAGCAGCGTCATACCGTGCGCCGCAAAGGCATCTATATAAAAATTAGCCTGCATGGTATACAGCGTACCCAAAAGACCCAGGCGCTTATAGCCGCGCCTGGCGGCCTCCTCCACCGTTGCCTCCACGATGCTCACCAACGGTAGCGGCGAACGCTCCTGGATTTGGTCAAAAAACATGTGCGGCGTGTTGGCCGAAATAGCGGCAAAGTCCGCCCCCGCTGCCGCCAGATTAGCAAGCGCCGCACTAAAGTAGTCCACGTATTCACTATCCTGCTTTTTGGCGCACATATCCAGCGCATGGTACACATCCACGCTTTCTATGCTCATAAGCGGACAGCACTGCCTACCCAGGCGCCGCTGCACGCCATAAACAATGTCGTGATAATAAACCAAGGTGGATTCCGGACCGGTACCACCGACTAAGCCTAATTTTTTCATAATCTGAAGCCCCCTCAATAACTGGCGCTTTTTTATTTTTCTACCGGCGCCAAAGCATTACCTGCTTATTTAGTAGTTTACTAGGTTTTATGTTATATTGCAAGAGCTCCGGTGGCTCTGATAATTGTATACTTTGGGTGAGGATATCGTATCCTATGAATACAAAATGGCGGCGCTGACGCGCCGCCAAAGGAAACGAGAAATTTAGTTAGAAGCTGTATTCGTAGCCAACCATGAAGTTGCGGCCAAGAGAGTAAAAATTAGACGTGCTGTTAGACGTAATATCCAAACGGTCAAAGATGTTGTTAATGTGCAAAAAGGCCTTTTGGTTCTTTTCTGCTGCATAGGTAAAATGCAGGTCAGTAAAGCACTGCGGCTTTAAGCTTCTCGCAGGCTTGTCGCTCGATGCCTTGGTAGAGGTTCTGTCGCCCACAAAATTTACAGACATGCTGCCGGCAAATTTGCTATGGGTGTAATCCACACCACCCTGCAGCTGGTATTTGTTATAAATGCTGTGCCAAGCATTGTCATCATAGGTATTAATGTTTTGCGCCTGCGGATTTTGGTAGGTTACGCCCCAGTGGCTGCTCCAGTTATCATCATGTGCGATAGCGCAGGAAAGCTCAACACCGGTATTTTTTACATTCTCGTTAAAGTAATCAACAAAATCTACACTGCCATCCTTATTGTAGGTTACGTCAGCATCAATGGAATCCTTGATTTTGTAATTGAATACAGCCAGGCGCCAGTCTGCTTTACCGATATTGGCCTTATAGCCTAATTCAAAATGCGTTCCCTGTTCCGGCTTTAGGTTCAACGAAGGATTGATATTGCCTGTGCCGTAAAGCTGCGTCAGGTTAGGCAGACGGAAGGACTTGCCGGCCTTAGCGTAGAAGCTGCTATTTTCCGTCAGCTTCAAAATATATTGCACCTCAGGTGTAAACTTGCTGAGATTATCATTGTCAACAACCTGTGTTTTGCCTGTTTTCAGGATGGTCTGTTTGCCGTTCAGGATGTGAGTTCCATGTTCGTGGCGGAG
>CAVKMV010000010.1:21535-39373 GCA_963657675.1 Ruminococcus intestinalis | reverse complement strand
CTCATGTAGTTATCTTCATCAATAACTGCATTATTATATTCACAAAGTATATTTTGAAGCTTTTCTTCGTCTACTGTTTCGCTGGAAAACCAAGCAATACTACAAATATAGTTGCTATATAATATGTCATTCGTAATTATTTTTTTATCCGTAAAGGCGGATGCTACAGCACCCGTCCCACAAAATATATCTGCAATCGTATTGATGTTCTCGCACTCTTCTTCAACGACACGCCTGATAAATTGCAATAATTTATATTTATTCCCCAGAAATCTGCGATTATTAATGTGTATTTTTTTAGGTCGCATAATCTGTGCTTCCTTTGCCTTGTTCTTTTTTATATATTGTTTAAGCTGCTCGTACGTATTATCATCCCAAATATGCTTCTGCTTATCTCCGCGTTTTAAAACATCATTATTCAAGTAATATAAATATGATCTTGAAATGTTGAGCTTTTGAGCCATTTCCACTGCTGAATATTCCATGTATAACACTCCAAATATGCAACTAAATTTCTATTATATTAGACACTTTTAGGTATTATAATAGCATAAATCGGCTTTTTTAGCCAGAATTTCTTAGAAAAACAGATGCTATTTTATTGTTCAAGATATTGAAACAGCTCTCTCTCTTTGCCTATATATACACTAGGAAACAGCCGCCCTTTGTGCTAAAATAAGCATATGCATTGCAAAAAAGGAGAAATCGCATATGACTAAAGCCAAAACCTTTGTCCCCGCCAAGGATTTAAGCAAGCTGTGGCGGGCAATTATAGAATTTGATATGCTGCAGCCTGGTGACCGCATCCTTGTCGGCCTCAGCGGCGGCAAGGACAGCATGCTTTTGACCGCCATGCTGGCAGAAATAAAAAAGTATTCCCCCATCCCCTTTGATTTGGCCTGCTACACTGTCAACGGCATGTTCGCGCCCGATTTTCCCAAGGCGGAGCTGGAGGCCTTTTGCGCTCAGTTTGGCCTTGTGCATTACAGTGACGAGGTTGACGTCATGGCCGCACATGCTAAAAAGGGCGGCAGCCCCTGCTTCACCTGCGCTTACTTCCGCCGTGCTGCCACCAACCGCCGCGCCAAGGAGTTGGGCTTTAACAAGGTAGCTTTGGCACATCACAACGATGATGCTGTAGAAACCTTTTTTATGAACCTTGTCACCAGTGGTCAGCTGCGTACCTTTTTGCCTGTCACACCGCTTTCACGCAGCGGCATTACCGTACTGCGCCCGCTTTTGTATTACAGGGAAAGCGAAATCCGCGCGCTCGTGGCCAAGCTCGGCCTGCAGCCCATCAAAAATCCCTGTCCCTACGACGGACACACCATGCGCCAGGATATTAAGGAGCACATTGCTGCCCTAGACGCGCAATATCCCGAAATCTATGACCATCTGGCCGCCGCTATGCGTAGTAGCGACCGCCAGGAGCTGTGGCCTGCCAAACCCGGCAAAGAGCTTTTAGGCAAATTTCACGCCTTTTGGGGACGTAAACGCAAGGACGGTGAAACAAAGTGAAAACCAAGTCTTACCTATATATAATCACTGCCGCCTCCTGCTGGGGGTTAATCGGTCTTTTTGTGCGCCAGCTGGCGGCCGAGGGCTTCTCCTCACTACAAATTGTTGCTCTGCGCTCGCTTGTCGCCGCCATCTGCATCACGCTGCTGGCAGCGCGTGACCTGCGCCACACACTCAGCATCCGTCCCCGCGACTGCTGGCTGTTTATCGGCACTGGCATCTGCAGTCTGGTATTTTTTAACTTTTGCTATTTTAACGCTATGCAGCAGACCAGTCTGGCAGTAGCCGTGCTCTTGCTGTACACAGCGCCTATCTTTGTTATGCTGCTGTCACTCATCTGCTTTGGAGAACGTTTTACACGTAGCAAGGCCATCGCCCTAGTGTTCACCTTCGGCGGCTGCGCCTGTGTTACCGGCGTCTTAGGCGGCAGCCTTACGCTCAGCACCGCCGGCCTGCTTTATGGCCTGGGCAGCGGCTTTGGCTACGCGCTCTACAGCATTTTTGGCAAGTACGCCGTGCAACGCTATTCCTCACTGACGATTACAGCCTACACCTTTTATTTCGCGGTTATCGGCTCCTGGCCGCTGGCAGGGCTGCCACTGGCAAGCCTGACGCAGCTCAGCGGCTCTGCCATTTTTAACGCCGTGGCACTTGGCATTTTATGCGCTGTGCTGCCTTATCTGCTTTACACCAAGGGCCTGGAGCACGTAGAGGCAGGCCGCGCTTCTATTTTAGCAACCATTGAGCCCTTTGTCGCCGCCGCCGTAGGCGTACTCTTCTTCGCCGAGCCGCTGACGCTGACCAAGGCCTGCGGTATGGCACTCATCCTCGCCGCCATCGTAGTGCTGAATGTAGGAGAAAAATAAAAATTGACATACAAAAACCGTCTGTTAGCTTTGCCATCTAGTTGCAGCAAAAATAACAGGCGGTTTTGTATTTTAAACTTTTTTCCCTACCTCTATCAATCGCTCTCCTGCAGCTTATTGATATACTTCACCGTCTTATCCCATTCGTATTCAACAGCCAAAAGCAGAGCCTTAACGTCCTTAGGTGCAAAGACTTCGCCGCGCAAAAGCATCACTACAGCCTCAAAGGTGGCAGCAAGACGGTAAAGCTCCAGCGTCGCACACACCCCCTTCAGGTTATGTGCCAGCCGCAGGGCCTCCTGCCAATCTTCGGCAGCTACAGCTGCCTGCAGCTGCGCCATTTCCTGCGAAGCGGCCAGCTTGCGCAAAAAGCGCACATAAAGCTCTTCGCTTCCCATGAAGCGCTCCTCCAGGCCTGCGGCGATATTGATATCAATGTAACGTGATAATTCCTGTAAACGCATCCAGTCTACCTCCTTCTAAAATTAATGCAGCAGATATTCTCCCATCTTCTGCGCCAACAGCTTCATCTGTACCGGCTTCACCATATAATCATTCATGCCGGCCGCCAGTGCCTGCTTGATATCTCCCGGCGCACTGCTGGCCGTGAGTGCCACAATGGGCACAGCCTTGGCGTCCTCACGTTCCAGAGCACGGATAGCGAGTGCGGCCTCACAACCATCCAGCTCCGGCATCTGCATATCCATAAGCACCATACTGATGCTGCCTGCTTCCGACTGCTTAAAAAGCTCCACTGCTTCCCTGCCGTTAGCAGCAGGCAAAACCTCCAGACCGTTCATTGTCAGCAGCTCGCTGATTATTTCCATATTAATATCGTTATCCTCAGCCACCAGCACCCTGCAGCCGGCAAAATCAGCCAGCTTAGGCTGCTCCTGGCTGCTGCTCTCCACCTGCTTAACAAGGTTAAACGGCAGCGAAATCAGCACGCAGGTGCCCTCATCCACACGACTGCTGATATGAATGCTGCCATCCATACGATCCACCAGGCTCTTGACGATGGTCATACCAAGGCCGGTGCCTACAACCTTAGGCACACCAAAGCGGCTGTCGCGCTCAAAGGGTTTGTAAATCTTTTCCAGGAACTTGGCCGACATACCGCAGCCTGTATCAGTAACGATAAAGGTGTAGCGCACACGATTGCGCTCCTTGGTCGCCTCCTTGCGCACCATAAAGCTTATCTTTCCCTGCGCCTTGGTATATTTGACGGCGTTGGATAAAATATTATTCAATATCTGCTGCAGTCCCTGCAAATCTCCGCTCACAGTTTCGCCCTCAGGCACCAGCAGCTGCGCGTCAAAAAACTTTTGCTCCAGCTCGGCCTGAGCTGCAAAAATATCGCTGATATCCTGCACAGCCTTGCCTATAGCAAAGGTTTCCTGCACATGCTCCACCTGACCATTATCCAGGCGCGCCATTTCCAATATATCATTGATGAGCGTAAGCAGCTGCTGGCCTGCACCGCGGATTTTACGGATGTATTCCTTCACCTGCCCGCAGTCATCCTTATGCAGCTCTGCCAGCTCGGCCATACCAATGATGCCGTTAAGCGGCGCACGCATATCGTGCGACAGGGCCGAAAAAAACATATTGCGCGACTTGGCATTTTCGCGCGCCACCCGCAGGGCGTGCTCCGTCACCTGCAAACGCTCCAGCTCCTTTTGTTTTTCGGCGTCCACCTCACGGAAGAAGAAAATAGCCTCGTCAGCCTTGAGCAGATCATCACGCACCAGGCGCACGTTCAGCCACTTATATTCCTTACCAAAGCGCTGGCGGAATTCGCCGCCGAAATCATAAATATGGCGCTTTACCAGCTCCTTGATGTTGTCACGGGAAAAGGTCTCGGCAAATTCCTCCGCCGCCTCCGGCTCTACATAGGTCAGCAATCCCTGCAAAAGCTTGTCATAATCACCCTCTGCCTCCTGCGGTCCAAAGGAGGCACTTTTGAGCATGTAATAACGGCCGGTAACAAAATTCACGCGAAAGACCGCCAAAAATGATTTGCTCATTACACGGATAACCTCGTTGATGCTTTGAATCCGCTTATTGAGGACATGCTCGCGCAGCGCCAGCCCTGTAGCCAGCAGCAGCAGAACGCCAAGCGTCAGCATAAACCAGTGCAGCAGGCTTTCATAATCACCCAACAAAAAGTCATAAGGAATCGTAACGACGGAAATCCAGCCCTTTTCTGAGGTTGTATAATACACGCCGCGCTTATTTCCGTCATAGTCGGTGATATAAGAAACATCACCGACAACGCTATTGCGGATTTCCCTGAAAATCTGCTCCACATAAGGCTGCTGCTCTTCTATGGACAGATTGCGGTCATTGATTGCAAACATGATATTGCCATCCGGGTCACACAAATAATAATAGCTGTGCGGTGGCAGCTGGTTATCTGCCAAAAGCGCGTTAAGACGCTCAGGATAAATATTCATCGCCAGCACATCATCATCACCAAAGCTGACTGCCAGAGTCAATACGCGGTCATTGCTGTTATCCTTACGGTAAAGGTTAGTATAGGCCACACTGTTTTTGTTTTTCAGGGCAGCCTGATACCACTTTAGCTTACGCACATCGGCATCACTGCCTGCAGGCTTTTTACCCACTATGCGGCCATTGACAACGGCGCACATCTCAAAACGGCCCACCTCGGAATTTGTTTCCATATATTCCGTAAAGTGTGCCAAAGCCACCTCCAGCTCGCTTTCAGTTATATCCGGCTTCATCTCCAGCAGATGTGCCATATTCTGTGCTGCACTGCGCAGCAGCATCTCCTGTGATTTAATACGTCCCGTCTCCCTGATAGCAAAACGGGCAGCAATCTCCTGCCCCATGATATGCGAATTTTCCAGTATCTTATCGCGCACAATATGCAGACTCACCAAAGAAACCAGCAGGAAGAACGCAAAAATTATCATACTAAAAAAGGATATTTTTAGCCTTCTTTGGAAAAACTTAAACTCCATGTTCCCTCCATACTACCATCATTCATAAACAACTGTATATCCCCAATACATTACCCTTTATTATATAACAGCTACATGCTCTCTACAAGTGCGGACGCAAAAAGAGCTGCCGCAATTTTTGCAGGCAGCCCTTTTGCTTGGGTATTTAAGGAGAAGATTTTAGCTTTAGGCAAGCTCGGCCCTGGCATCAATAGCCGCAGCCTCTTCGTCAGTCATATATTCAGGTTTAATGTCACGCCCCATATGGTTGAGCATTTTGCGGTCACTGCGGATAGTAGCGCAGGCCACAGTCGTCAGCATGTTGCCGGTAATGGTAGCAGAGGCACCTGCACGGAAGGCGGTTTCGCCATCACCCGTAAGCAGCGCACGACCCGCACCCAGGCGGATATTGGCCAGCGGATTGATATAACGGAAGAAGGCAACCGTGCGGAGAATGTCAGCCTCGCTCAAACGCGGCAGATGCTCCAGCGGTGTTCCCGGGATAGGCATCAAAGCGTTTAAGGGAATGGAGTCAATCCCCAGCTCTGCCAGGCTGATGGCCATATCCAAACGGTCCTCCCAGGTTTCGCCCATGCCGATGATGCCGCCGGAGCAGGCGCACATGCCCTCCTCCTTCACCATCTTCAGCGTATTTATCTTCATATCATAGGTATGCGTAGTGCAGATGTTAGGGAAATTGCGCTTGGAGGTTTCAATATTGTGATGGTAGCTGGTAACGCCGGTCTCGTGCAGACGGTGCAGCTGCTCACGCGAAAGGAAGCCCATAGAAGCGCACAGGTCAATTTTCAGCTCACGGTGCATAGTGTTGTAAGCATGGATGGCCTTGTCAAACTCCTCACCCGTCAGTGCCTTGCCTGCAGTTACGATAGAAAAGCGGTGCACACCCTCCTCCTGGTTGAGACGTGCCAGATTAACAATTTCCTCCTCGGGCAAAAAGTCGTACACCTCACAGCTTGTGTGGTTGTGTGCCGACTGCGCGCAAAACTTGCAGTTTTCAGGACAGTGACCGCTGCGTCCGTTGATGATAGAACACAAATCCACACGCGCACCCACAAAATGCTCACGGATTTTATCGGCACCTTCGCATAACGCCTGCAAATCGCAGGTCAAAAACGCCTGTAAATCATCCTCGCGGGTCAGTCTCCTGCCATCAATAATCTCCTGTGCTAATGCCTTCGGGTCCATGTTATCTCCTCTTTCCTAATTGAATACCTACTTGCTAAGTAGTTTAATGCTACAAAAATTATAGGTTAGCGTAAACCTTGACCACGTTTTACGTTAACCTGTCATTAACCATGATTATAGCACAAGATAACTAAAAGAGCAAGCGGATTTATTCCTTCCTGTCGAGCCATTAGCTGCCAGGAATTTTTTACTCTGCTCGCCGTCTGCTTGCACAAAATAAAACAACCCCTGCAGGGACATGCCTGTAGGGGTTTGGTGTTTGCAATATTACCTGCGCATAAACAGTAGCTGCGTATTACCTTATATTAATGCTGTATGGATGACCGATGTTAGCAGCACCGGCATAGAAGATAAGCGACAAATCCCTGTTATCAACATAATACGGAACCTCAAAAACCAGCGCTACTGTATCGATTGTAGAATTAGGCGCCATACGCTCAGTCATCCAATAATCATTGCCGTAATCCTTATAATAATGCTTCATAGCATCGGTAGCAACCTTGTAAACATTGCCGCTCCTTTTATCCCAAAGCCGCACCAGACCAGGCACAGCGATAGAATGTACATAAAGATTGGTAAGATTTCTGGCCTTCGTCAGCAAAATGATAAATTTACCATTAGCGCGCACGTGTCCCAAGTAGTCATCCTCATAAATATCACTGATATAAAACTCCCAATTGCAATAGCGCACGGGATAAGGCAGTGACTCCTCACGCTCCAGCGGTATATCTCTCTGGAAATAGCCTTCAAAAATTACTCTTGCATTTTGTCCCATCCTGCCATAGCCTGTCAGCTCGTCGTTAGTAAACGAGCCCTCGTGCCACACCTTGCTGCTATCCAGGTCAGTGACCTTTCCCTGTCCTTCAAAATGACCGTTGCGGAATTCGCCCTCATATCTCCATCTATCAGTGTCATTGGTATACGTAGTGGTAAAGCGTCCATGTCCATCTGGCAGGCCCTGGGAATTTACCTCTCCTTCATAATAGCCATCAGCATTTTTATACGACAGATGCAGCGTCATGCGGCGCGACACATAATTGCTTTGTCCGGATGCAGGATAGCTGGCGGCAGGCGCGCTATTATAGGTGGTATCGTTAGTACGAGTTTTGTACGGACTCTGTGCCGGTGCTGCATATACATCGGCAAGGCCCATACCGGTAAAGCACAGCGCTGCCAGCGCCGCACCCAAAAGTAATTTTTTCATGTTTTTGCTCCCTTCTACAGCTTGTGTAGCTTCATCCCAAAACAAGCCCGTCAAAGCGCGCCGCTCTGACAGGCTTGTTAATATTATACTTTGCTCAGGCGCAGGGCAAGCCTATCTAAGAACAAACCCCTGCACTTATTCCAGATGACGTGTCAGGCACTCCATCAGCATCATGTTGCTCACAACGCCGATGCCACCAGGCACAGGTGTAAAGGCAGCGGCCTTTTGCGCAACGGCAGGGTCCACATCGCCCACCAGCTTGCCATCAACAGCATTTATGCCTACGTCAACAATCACAACGCCGTCCTTCACCATATCAGGCTTTACAAAGCAGGCCTTGCCGACTGCAGCAACAACCACGTCTGCCTGCTGCAAAAGCTGCGGCAGATTGCGCGTGCGCGAATGACAAATGGTGACTGTGGCGTTTTTAGCAAGCAGCAAAATGCTTACAGGCTTGCCCACAACGTTGCTGCGGCCAATAACCACAACGTGCTTACCCTCCAGCTCTATGCCATAATGCTCCAGCGTCGCCATGCAGGCACGCGGAGTGCAGGGCGCAAAGCGGCTGCGGCCCATAAACACATCACCCACGTTCTGCGGACTCAGGCAGTCCACATCCTTATTGGGCGAAATAGCAGCACCGATGGTATCGCCATTAATATGCTTAGGCATAGGCATCATCGGCATAATGCCTGTTACATAACGGTTGCGGTTAAGCTTTTTGATAACACCCACAACCTCCTCCTCCGGCGTATCTGCCGGCAGCAGGATAACCTTGGCGGCACCGCCCAGGCTTTCGATTAGCTTGACCAGCCTGTCCTTATAGACATGGGATGCAGGGTCATCCCCCACAACCAAAATAGCTAGCGTTACAGTCAGACCGCGCTGCTTTGCTGCAGCAATCTTTTTGCTAATGGCCTCACGGTAAACGTCGGCAACAGGCTTACCCCTCATTAAAATTGTTTCCATGACATTTCACCTCAAAAAATAATGTAAAGTATATGTTTATATTTTTCTTTATATCTTATAAGTAAAGCAGATGGTGCCTTACACGCCAGACTTATATTAGAAGAGGCCGCTGATAACCCCATCATCCGACACATCAATCTTCTCGGCTGCAGGCACCTTAGGCAGACCAGGCATAGTCATAACGTCACCGGTCAGCACAACGATAAAGCCAGCACCGGCCGCGATACGGCAGTTCTTAATCGTAATATTAAAGCCGCTGGGACGGCCTAAAAGCGCAGGGTCATCCGAGAAGGAATATTGGGTTTTGGCCATACATACAGGCAAATTACCATAGCCCAGGTCCTCAAATTCCTTGAGTGCCTTGTCGGCTTCTTTAGTATAGTTTACGCCGTCGGCACCATAAATTTCCTTAGCGATGGTAGCAATCTTATCCTTCAGACTATATTCCAACGGGTAGATGGGCGCAAAGCTACTCTTACCGCTTTCAGCCAAAGCAATTACCTCCTTGGCAAGCTCAATGCCGCCTTCGCCGCCCTTGGCAAAAACATCAGACAGGGCCACGTTTACGCCGTGCTTAGCGCAATGCTCACGCACTGCCTCCAGCTCCTCAGCCGTATCCTGGGCAAAAATATTGATAGCAACTACGCAGGGAACGCCGAACTTTTTGACGTTCTCGATGTGCTTTTCCAAATTTACCAGGCCTTTTTTTACTGCATCCACATTGGGAGTGGTCAGCTCGGTCTTGGGTACACCGCCGTGCATTTTTAAGGCACGCACGGTAGCAACGATGATTGCCGCATCAGGCTTAAGACCAGCATAACGACATTTGATATCAAAGAATTTTTCTGCACCCAGGTCAGCACCAAAGCCAGCCTCTGTAATGGTGTAATCAGCCAGCTTCATAGCAGTTTTGGTAGCCATAACGCTGTTGCAGCCGTGGGCGATGTTAGCAAAGGGACCGCCATGGATAATAGCGGGCACGTTTTCCAGGGTCTGCACCAGGTTAGGCTTAATGGCATCCTTCAAAAGTGCTGCCATCGCGCCCTGCGCCTTAATCTGACCTGCTGTAACAGGCTTTCCGCTATAATCATAGGCAACAATAATCTTAGCCAAACGCTCCTTGAGGTCGTGCAGATCGTTGGCCAGGCACAAAATCGCCATAACCTCAGAGGCAACAGTAATATCAAAGCCATCCTGACGGGGAACGCCATGCGCCTTTCCGCCCAGGCCTACGACGATGTTGCGCAGCTCGCGGTCATTCATATCCACAACACGCTTCCACACAATACGTCGCGGGTCAATATTCAGCGCATTACCCTGCTGGATGTGGTTATCAAGCATAGCGGCCAGCAGCATATGCGCCGAGGTGATAGCATGAAAATCGCCTGTAAAGTGCAGATTAATGTCTTCCATAGGCACGACCTGCGAATAACCGCCGCCGGCAGCGCCACCCTTAATGCCCATGCAGGGTCCCAAGGACGGCTCACGCAAAGCCACGATAGCCTTTTTGCCCAGCTTGGCCAGGCCCTGCGCCAAGCCTACGGTGGTGGTGGATTTGCCCTCGCCTGCCGGAGTCGGGGTGATGGCCGTCACCAGCACCAGCTTGCCTGCCTTGTTGCCTGCCACCTTGCGGATAAGGTCATAGGACAGCTTCGCCTTGTATTTACCGTATAATTCAATATCATCCTCACCTATGCCCAGCTTGGCTGCGACATCGGTAATCTTTTGCATTGTTGCCTTTTGGGCAATTTCAATATCTGACAACATATAACTTTCCTCCCGTTTTTGATTCAAATTTTGATTCAAAAGGTATCTGGTATAATTCTTCCCCAAGCATTTATTTTCCTGCCTGAAAAAGCTATGTATACAAAATAATTCCTACCTGAACCAAACCTCAACCGTACTGCCTGCTTCAACCTCGGTGCCTGCCGGAGGCTTTTGCTGATAGGCACTGCCGCTGCCGTATGGCTTCAGGCGCAAATTCCCCTGCTGCAAAAGCTCGGCCGTATAGCGCATATCCAAGCCGGTAAAGGCAGGCAGCTTAATTTTGCCGTCCGGCAACAGCTGCAGCGCAGGCAGAGCCTTCGCATCCGCTGCCTCCTTGCGACCTACGGCGTTCATTTCCTCAAACGATGGCAACCCCTCGCTGGATGTTGGCTGGATGCCCTTGGCTACCAAAATCTGCTGCAGCGTATCACGGAAGATTGGCGCGCTAACCTGCGAACCATAAAACGCTCCCTGCGGCGTATCCAGC
Organism: Ruminococcus intestinalis; assembly: GCA_963657675.1. Taxonomy (GTDB): domain Bacteria; phylum Bacillota; class Negativicutes; order Acidaminococcales; family Acidaminococcaceae; genus Phascolarctobacterium_A. The sequence goes on along the minus strand of CAVKMV010000010.1, from coordinate 28,390 downwards.
ATTACCAGCATTGCATAACGTGGCTTATCTGCCGGCACAAAGCCTACGAACGAAGCTATATACTGGCCTGCAGCATAACCGCCGCCTGCTGCCAGCTTTTCGGCCGTACCAGTTTTGCCGGCGATACGGTAGCCCTTTATGGCAGCAGTCTTGCCGCCGCCCTCGCTTACTACCATTTCCATCATCGTACGCATCTGACGTGCCACCTGTTCGGTCATCACATTACGGACAACCTTTTTTTCTCCTTCACGGATAATACTGCCATCTGCTGCGACAATCTTTTTCACGATATACGGCTGCAAAAGCTCGCCACCATTGGCAATCGCACAAATCGCACGCAAAACCTGGATAGGCGTCACTGCCACACCCTGACCTATGGACATTGTAGCCACATCAGGCTCATACATAGCCTTGGGGTCGTATAAAATGCCGCCCTCCTCGCCTGGCAGGTCTATGCCTGTGGGCGTACCAAAGCCAAACTTTTTGGCATAGCTGATAAGCCTGTCGGCCCCCAGCTGCAGCCCCAGCTGCACCATGCCCGTATTAATAGAAAACTTGATAACTGTTGAAAACGGCACCGTTCCCATGCCCTCGCTATCCCAGTTGTGGATGACGCGGTCAGCAACCTTAATGCTGCCCAAATCCTGAAACTTAGTATCGGGCGTAATAATGCCTTCCGTCAGTCCCATGCAGCCAACCAACGGCTTAAAGACCGAACCTGGCTCATAAATCATGGAGATAGCCTTATTGTTCCAGCTGTCAGCACTGTACTTGCCAAAATTGTTAGGATCAAAGGTGGGTCTGCTCGCCATCCCCAAAATTTCCCCGGTATATGGATCCATAATGATAGCCGCCGCACCCTTGGCCTTAGTGCGCGCAATGGCATCGTCCATTGCATCCTCCAGCACGTACTGAATTTTACTGTCCAGCGTCAGATACACCGTTGGCAGCTGCTCCTGCTGCGTTTGCAGGCCCGGCTCCTTACCATTGACCATTGTCCCCAAAATCTGCTTGCCCAAAGCATCGTGCAGGTGCGAATAGGTGCTTTCCCTGCCCTTCAAAACGTCATTCAACTCATACTCCAGGCCGCTAAGCCCCTTATCATCCATACCGACGAAGCCCAAAATCTGGGCGGCGGCACGTTTTTTAGTGTAATAGCGTTTGCTTTCCTCTAAAAAATGCAGTCCCGGCAGGTTATTGTCCTTGATGATTTTACGCACCTTTTCTGCCTCGGCCGGTTCCATAATACGCTTTAACCAGACAAAGCGTCCGCCGCCGTTAAAAATAGCGTAAAGCTTATCTGCATCTGTTTTCAGCACTGGTGCCAAAAGCTGCGCGGCAACACGACGCACATCACGCTCCGGCAGTTTCTTCTGTGCGTCCGGTTCGTCCTTCATCCCCTCCGGATCTACATAGAGCGAACCCGTCATAATGCTGACTGCCAGCTCTTCACCCTCACGGTCCACAATGCGTCCACGTGGCGTCGTTATTTTATGCTCCATTTTCAGCTGTGATTTATTAAGCTGTGCCATCCTGTCGCCCTCCACCAGCTGCAGCCAGCAAAGTCGCAAAACTACAGCCATAAGCAACAGCAGTATAAGCATGCAAATCCAGGTGAAACGTTTCTTTCCTTCCAGCAGGGTAAATAATTTCACAGCCCTCACCTCCTGCCGTGCACAAAATGAAAGCTGGCACGCCGTTCCTCCGGCGTCTGGGCATCCACTGCCAGCTGTTTTTCCTCTTCATCGTATACAGAAAGTAAAAGTCCGATAGCACACATAGAAATAACCATAGACGTGCCACCATAGCTGATAAAAATAAGCGGTACACCAATTACAGGCAGAATACCGCACACCATCGCCATATTGGCAAAGGCCTGCCCGATAATGAGCAGGGTTACACCTGCAGCCAGCAAAAAGCCTTTTTTATCGCGGGTGCTGATAGTAATTTTGTAAAAGGCCGCTCCCAGCACAGTAAACAACAGCAACAAAAGCACTGCCCCTATAAAGCCATTTTCCTGACAAAAAATAGCAAAAGCAAAGTCCGTATGGGATTCCGGCAGATAAAAGAATTTGCCTGCCCCATGCCCCCAGTTTGTACCTGTCAGGCCGCCGCTGCCGATAGCCAGCAGCGACTGCACCATCTGATAACCGTTGCCCCGTTCGTCCAGCCAGGGATCAAACCACACCTTAATGCGCTCCCAGCGGTAGGGTGAGGTAACAGTCAGCAGCACGGCACCTATAGCACCGGTGCCCACAATGCCCACTATCCATTTTTTTGCCAGGCCGGCGAGGACAAACATACCTATCATAAGTGCCATGATAATAGCAGCTGTTCCCAAATCAGGCTGCTTAACAACCAACGCTGCCACCGCCAGCGTCGCGTAGGTGATATAACCGCAGCCACCAGCAAACAGTCCCACCCTTTGCCCACGGTTCATGGCAGCGCCCAGATAACGCGCTGCCAGCATAATAATCACCAGCTTGGCAATCTCCGAGGGTTGAATAGAAAACGGTCCCAAATAAATCCAGCGTGTCGCACCCTTATTGGCGATACCCATATAGTCAACCCACAGCAGCATAATAAGCGTAACCAAATAGCAGCCCCACAAAAAGCGTCTGTTCAGAATCCTTTTGTAGCCAATTTTGCGCACGATATGCACAAGCACCATACCTCCGACTGCATAATAAAAATAGCGGCCCAAATAGTGCAGACCATCGGCAAACATATCCTGCGCTGCTATAAAGCTAGCGCTATAAACATTCACGCCACCAATTAACAGCAGGATGATCATCAGCATATAAATTGCCTGCCGCGGATTATCCCACAGCAAAAATTTTTTCTTCATGGTACTCAGCTCAAGCTAAAAAACAACCTCGCAAAAGTTAATCGGCGTCCCCAGCGCACTAAACTTTTGCTCATATTCTGTCTGTACAGGGTTATCATACTCCGAGTGATGCAGATCATAGCTCAAAGCTATAATATCCAGGCCAAACTCCTTGAATTCCTCCACCGAAAAATCAAACAGGGCGCGGTTATCAGTCTTAAAGCGCAAATGACCACCCTTGCCCAAAAGCTTTTGGTAAAGCGCCAAAAAATTGCGGTGCGTCAAACGGCGCTTGGCATGACGTGCCTTAGGCCAGGGATCGCTAAAATTCAGGTAAAGCTCCTTAATTTCTCCCGGCTCAAACCAGTCCAGTAAATTTTCGGCATTGGCGCAAATAATGCGCACATTGTCCAGCTTTTTATCCTTCGCTGCCTTCGCAGGGAAGTAGGCAATATCATGCTGCGTTTCGATGCCTATAAACGCCTTGTCCGGATTCAGCTCGGCCATACCGATAGTAAAGCGCCCCTTGCCACAGCCAATTTCCAGACACAGGCGCTTGCCTGGAAACATCTCCTGCCAGTGTCCCTTAAACTTATCAATATCGTGCATAAAAACGTACTCGCCCTGCACTTCCTTCATCGCTTCTTCAATCCACGGTTTTTTTCTTAAACGCATAGCTAAACCTCACAAAAATATAATATCTCAGAATTATATTATACACTAAAATACGCTGCGGCGAAAAGAAGAATTAATGGAAAAGAACCACCGCAAAATATTCTAAAGTCCATGCCTGTCCAATGCCGTTAGCGTGAAATCTTTTGCCTATTTTTACTGCGCACACTGCGCTGAAGTATGGTAAAATAGTAGCATACGAATTTTGGCAGCAGGGAGGCAGGCATTATGGACGAAACAGGCAGCAGGCCTTACGTTGGCCGCTTTGCGCCCACGCCCAGCGGCTTTTTGCATTTGGGCAATGTCTTTTGCAGTCTGCTCGCCTGGCTCTATGCAAGAAAAAGCGGCGGCAAAATCATTTTACGCATCGAAGACCTGGACCCGCAGCGCTGCTCGCGTGCTAAGGCTGACGCTTTGGCGCGTGACCTTGAATGGCTGGGACTGACGTGGGACGAGGGTGCCTACTGCGGCGATAACAGTGACAGCTATTTTCAAAGCCGGCGCAGTGAAATTTACGCACATTACTTTGACAAGCTCAAGGCACGCGATTTGGTTTATCCCTGCTTTTGCAGCCGTGGTGAGCTGCACGCCGCCGAAGCACCCCACGCCAGCGACGGACGTATTATCTACGCCGGCACCTGCCGCACGCTTTCGCAGGCAGAGCGCGCCGCCAAGGCCCAAACGCGCAACCCTGCCTGGCGCATCAGGGTTAATGATGCACCCATAAGCTTCACTGACGCACATTACGGTGTGCAAAATTTTAACCTCGCCAGCGACAGCGGTGACTTTATCCTGCGCCGCAGTGACGGCGTTTATGCCTACCAGCTGGCGGTTATCGTAGACGACGCGCTTATGGGCGTTACGCAGGTGGTACGTGGCTGCGATCTTCTAAGCTCTACGCCCATGCAGCTGTATCTGTATAAGCTTTTGGGCTTTGCGCCCCCAAGCTTTTGCCACATTCCTCTGCTTACAGACGCACAGGGACGCAGGCTGGCCAAGCGCGATGGCGACCTGGAGCTTGACGCCCTACGTGCGCATTTTGGTGCAAGCGAGCCTATCATTGGCATTCTGGCACATCTTGCAGGCCAGCTGCCACAGCCGCAGCCCATTACGCCCGCTGAGCTGCTAAAAATTTTTGACCCTGCCAAGATTCCCAAGCACAATATCATCGTACCCAAGATTATCTAAAACATTCACATAACTCAACAGGAGGAGTAACTCAAAATGAAAAAGCTCTTAATGAAAATCAAAGTAAACATGATTGTCGTTGTCATCGTCAGCCTTTTGGGCGGTATGGCAGGCAGCTACTTTTTTGACAACAGATGGTTAGGCCTTATCATCGCTTTGCCGCTGTGCGCGCTGTATATTTACCAGGTATACCAGATGCAGGCCGATTACCGCGAACAGCACACCCGCAAAAAGCATACCAATAAATATAGATAAGAAAGCACAAAAGGACTATTACGCAGCATCCTACAGAAGAAGCACGTAATAGTCCTTTATTTTTATTTTCTTACCACTGCTCAGGTACTTCGCTTAGCTTGTCCATAACAAACATAATGTAGCTGACATTGCAGATAAGGTTGCCGCTATCATCAGTAATTTGCGAAACTATGTTGATAGTAGACTGACCCTTATGCACAATTTTACTGCTGACAGTCAGCGCGCCCAGGCCACGCACGTTGCTGATATAATCAATATTCATATTCAGCGTGGTGCAGATTTTGCCCACAGAAGCGCAGGTGATACCTGTTACACAGTCAGCCAGGGCCGCCATAGCGCCGCCATGCACGCCCAGCCAATGATTGGTGTGAATGTCAAAATCAATAGGCATAACCAGCGTAGCACCGCCGCAATGTACCTCCTTGATTTCAATCTTCAGGACGTTCATAAAAGCGTTGCTGCTCCACATTTTACGGATTACTTGTTCTGGATTCATGAAAATACCGCCTTTCAGAAAATAATTTTTTTATCAGATGACGTGCTAGCGCAAGTCTGATTTGGCAATACTATCTGCGCCAGACTTGTGATAGTGCGTCAGATGCGCGAAAGGACGACGACGGCGTACTTCTAGTACGTCTAGGAGTCCTGACAAAGCAGATGGCGTGCTAGCGCAAGTCTGAACTTAGAAGTACATGTTGACAACCGTCATATACACCGGAATCATCAGCAGACCGCCGATAATCGTAATAAACGACAGGGCCGCAGCGAATTGGCTGTCGCCACCGTACTGCTTGCAGATAATAGCCATCTGCGTCATAGCAGGCATAGCGGCCTGCATTGCAAACACCTTCACCGAAATCGAAGACACGTTGATAAATGGCACCAGGCACAGCACGCACAACGGGCAAACGATAAAGCGTCCGAAGAGACCGCCCCAGATATCCTTTTCAAAGTTAAATTCGCTCAGCTTAATCTTGCTGATTTCTATACCGATGAAAACCAGGGAAAGCGGTGTAGTCAGATTGCCCACGTACTGAAAGCCACGCATCAAAAACTTAGGCAGGGGAAGGCCGATCAGAATGAGTACGATAGCAGCAACAAAGCCCATCAGGGGTGGCGACCACAGCTTTTTGAGAACCTGCATGGAAAACAGGCTGCTGCCCGCGCCTTCCACGTCTGCGACAATGTTCTGCACGCCCAGCGTCCAGAAGAAGGTCAAATTGACCATATAATACAGCATGACCGACGGAATGCTTTCATCGCCAAAAAGTGCCAGATTAACCGGCAGACCGATGAACATTGTATTAGCGATAAAAAAGTTAGTAACAAATACGCCGCGTCTGCCAGGACGCACGTTAAACAAGCGCACCGCCAGCTTGCCTAAGACCATGGCAAGCAGCATAGAGCATACCGGTAGCAGCATATCCGGCGCCAGCTCCAGCAGCTTTTGCGCCGTAAAATTCTTCGTCAGACTGGTAATCATGTACAGCGGCAGCGAAACCGTTGTAACCAGCTTAGCAATCAGCGCGCTGCTTTTATCATCAAACCAACCCTTTTTACTCAAAACATAACCGATACCAACAACAAGCACAATGGTAAAAATGCCATCTAGCGCCTGTAAGACAAAATTAAGCATAAATTTATACCTTCTTTCAGAACGCACAACAAGGCACGGCTGTCCCTACCGTACCTTGCGTGCTAAATGGAGGAGTATTAGCATCATCGTGCTAAGCATTTGTATGTCAAGGATATTTCCTGATATATCATGTCCCTAAAATATATCGTGGGGAAATTCCTTATGTGCCAGCAAATATAAAGTTATTGTGATGGAAAGCAGGTCTGCGCTGCCTCCCGGACTAATGCGCCTTTGTAAGAAGTACCTCTCGGTTTCGGCAATAGCCACCCTGCCTGCT
>CAVKMV010000010.1:0-21472 GCA_963657675.1 Ruminococcus intestinalis | reverse complement strand
GCCTGCTTCGGTAAAGACACTACCCTTTTGCAGGATGTCACGTGCAATTCTCTGCACTTCTAACAAAGTTTCGTAATCGGTGCGCCAGATAACATTGCTATCCTCTACTACTGTCATCAACGCCAGCAGCGTGTGCACCAGTGCGTCGTTAAGTGACGCTCCCTTGTCCAGTGCTTCGCAAAGAGCAGGCAATCCGTGGTTAACAACACTCGGAAAACCCTTTTCTACCTCACCGCGAATACCGGTAATGCCGTATTTGTGATACAGCTTTTCGCCCGCAGTCTTATCTGCGTGTGCGTTGTTTTGCAGCTCACTGGCTACAAGGCCTGCGGCCATCTCCCTAATCAAAGGAATAACGGCATCCTTATTCAGACCCAAATTCATGGCGTAGCCGGCAACCGCGCTGACGATGCCGCCAGCAAACAAAATGCCGCGTTGCGTGTTTACGCCTTTGGTAACATGCAATAGCTCCTTTTCCGCAATTATACCATATGTGCGGATTTTAGCAAAGAGCTCTGCCAGTGTTCCTTTATGTGACTGCCCTATTGCCTGCAGATTGCCAAAGGCCTTGCTAAGTACAGCAGAACTCATCATAAAGGTGAAAATGCTCATATCCTTGTGCGAGCCGTTAGAAAGTCGTGTCACTAGCCCCGGTTTGGGATGCGTTGTGACCTCCAGTAATATTGCCTGGGTCAGATATTGGCTTATGCGTTCCAAATCAGCATCGAAAGGAGAAAGTTTGCAGGTATATACCTCATTGGCAGTTTTTATTTCATCTTTGTCTACTCGTTGAAGTAAAAATTGTTGCTCGATCATATTGCCTACCTACTTTCTCCGTATCATATGCCTTGAAAAATTTTTATACCCGGACTATTAACCGAAAATGGCTTTAGTCAGGAAGTAGAAAATGGACGGGAAGGTTAAGCAGCCGGAGCCGGTGTAGAAGGTTGCAGTCATTGCTGCATACGGAACCAGCTTAGGATCTACAGCAGCCATACCAGCAGCAGTACCGGAGGTGGTGCCTGCCAGGCCGCCGAATACCATTGCGGATTGCGGGTTATCAATACCCAGAACCTTAGCAACGAACGGAGTGAAGATCATAACTGCCAGGGATTTTACAACGCCGGCAGCGATGGAAATTGCGATAACCTCAGAGGATACGCCCAATGCAGCACCGGTTACAGGACCAACAACGAAGGTTGCAACGCCAGCACCGATGGTAACCAAATCTTCCGGAGTGGTATAGCCCAGAGCATAAGCAACGCCTACGCCAGCCAACCAGGAAGTGAACAGGCCAAGCACCAGGGAAAGTACGCCGACAAAGCCTACTTTTTTGATTTCACGCAGGTCAGCGCCGAAAGCAGTAGATACAATTGCAAAATCGCGGAACATTGCGCCGCCCATCAGGCCGATACCGGCGAACATGGGAATGGTTGCGATACCTTTAGCGCCACCACCGATATATGCAAGAACAAGACCGAAGAGAATTGCTACAGCACTGCCGTGAATACGACCCTTGGAAAGACCAGCAAATTTATAAGCAATCAGGTTTACAATCGCGATAATTACGAATGCAGCGATCAAGCCATTAGATTTTAAGACTTTTGCAAACATTGCGACTAAATCCATAATTAATACCTCCTATGCGTAATATTTTGTTATTTACCAGACATCTTGCTGAGTACCGGAATCAGAATGAATGCCAAAGCACTGCCCAGAAGGCCGCCCAGGAAAGCAACAGCACCACCGGATACGGCTGCTACTACGTTCTGAATCGAGCTCATAGCTACTACGATAGGAATGTACATTGCGGACCAGAAAGCAATACCTTCCTGGCTCTTTTTATCAAGCCAGCCTGCGTCAATACCCTTGTTGGTCAGGATAATGAGGAACAGCATTGCAAAGCCTACACCGCCGATATTTGCCTTAACGCCCAAAACAGCACCAAGGATATCGCCTAAAAATGTACCTACTAAGAAGCAGGCAGAAAGTAAACCAACACCATAAATTACCATAATATCACCTCATAGTACAATTTTTTATTATCACCGCCTCCAAAAGCAGAGGCGGTGAAACAACTAAAGGTTAAACAGTAAACACACTAATGTGCCCAAGAACCGTCAAGGCCTTAAACACCACTAGCTACATAGGAGCTATTATTCAACGATAGCTACTACTTGGCCGGCGCTTACGCGGTCGCCAGGTTGTACTTTATATTCTTTTACTACGCCTGCTACCGGAGAGGGTACCAGTTGTTTCATTTTCATTGCTTCCATAACGATCAATACGTCACGAACTGCAACGGTGTCGCCAACTTGTTTTTCAAAACGAACGATTTTACCAGGTACGCGAGATTTAATTTCCATGATTTCTTACTCCTTTAATTTTCCAAGTTTTTAGTACGGGTTAAAATTTTTCAATTTTAGTAGTCATGACAGCCACAAAGGCAGTCATTTTGTAGATATTCCATGACATCCTTGCGGTTAAGCAGTGTGACGTCATCTAAACCTTTACCAAGCACTGTCTGCGTTTCCATGAAGATTTCAGCAAGCTTCACGCCATAACCATTGGGCAGGTCAAGCTCAAAATCTGTATTGATACCATCAGTGCAGGCCTGAGCCGCACGATAGAACTGCAAGAGCCTGTTGTAACGCGCCGGCTGTATGAGTAAATCTATATCCGAACTTTCATCTGTGTAAGGAAGACCGGTAATGAGCTCTAGGGCCGCACTACCAAGCACGCCTATGCGCAGATCAAAAATTTCGGCCAGATTGTAAAGCTGCAGCACACTTTCCATACAACGGTTCCTGGGCTTGCAGGCGTAAGCCTTGCGCACCATAACGTCGTAAGGGGTCATCACAGTTACAACATCCTCATCAGCAGCAAAAGCACCTATGCGGATTCTGTTACCATCAATCCTTTCGTGATGCACGAAGCCAATAGCAACTGTGTCGGCAGGCCGTTCACTACGTCGTACAAAGCCGGGTATGTCAACTGTCCCCTGCAGAACCTCTTCTGCGAGGCGTTTTGCCTTGCCATCATAGCGACCTGCTATATCACGCCAGATTTTATCCTTTCCCTGCTGGGATATAAATACCAGATTATGCCTCTTTAACTGCGCTTTGTCCATGTCGGATCCGCCTTTGCTTTCTGTTGATAATCAAGCTGTGCCTGCACCATATCATCAAAGAACTTGGTCTTTTGGGAACCTTCAATAATGATACCCTCCTGTACTCCTGCGCTGATATAATCAGGACGCAGTTCCAGGATTGTGTGTGCTGCACCGGTTTTTACATCAGGAGCAATTTTGACAACGCGGCCTTTAATACGCAGGATGGACCTTGCAACCCTGCCAAGGGTGACAGTAGATGTAAGTGTTGTCGCTTTAACAATCACTTCATATTCAGGATAGGTCCGCTCACGGCGGTAGGTAATAATTTTACCTTCGCTGTTGCAGACATGACCGCTGGCAGAAACAGGGAAGCTGTCGCCCATAGGCAGGCCGCCCACAACCAGCTCGTACATATCCTGCCCACCATCATTAGGCAGCTTTACCAGCTCAATATCCTCACGTACCGGTACACCGTCCATACACAACCAGCCAAATTCCTGACAGCCGTATAAGTCATGTACCTCGGCATCCAAAACCTCCTTAGCCACCGGCAGCAGCTCCAAATCAAGCGGCGTACCAGCTGTAAGCAAAACAAGCTTTTTAGGCAGCTCATCAACAACACCCATGTGCTTGGCGTCCTCTAAGGCAGCTCTGATAAAGGAGGATTCTCCTACAACAGCCTTGGGCTGGAATTCGTATAACGCAGCCAGAAAGGCATCTCTGCTGGAACGAACCAAAAATTGCCATTCCAGTCCATACTGTTTGAAGGAATCACCACTAAAGACATTTACCAGCGGCGGATAGGTTACAAGCACCTTATCCCCTGCCTTGAGCCCTGCACGCTCCAATACGTTAAAGGAAGCCTTTATTCTTTGCGGCAGCTCCGCAAAGGTAATGCCTACAATGTTTTGGAAGGCAGACGAGCCTGTAGTAAAAGTGAGATAAGCAAAATTTAGGGGAGTATGAACCTCTTCAATCGTATGGGCAGCGGTTGGTCCGGCTATACCCTTGTCAGCCAGCGACTTACGCGGCATTTCCTCAAATGTAGGCGCGGAACCAAAGTCCTTGACCATAGATGCTATTTCAGCAAGAATACCTTTCATACTACCCCTTCTTTCTTCAACTAATTATGCGTTGATGTATTTGTCAGCAACAGCTGCGAACTCATCGTTCATCTTAGCCATAGCTTTCAGACGGTTTACACGGCCACCGCGTGTATCGCCATCCAGGCCGCGGCCCCAAGGACCAAGCTCTTCGTATTTGCCGGCAGCCTTCAAAGCCTGTACGTCTTTAACGTGCTTAGCAACTACGTCGCGCATATCTTCAACCTTGTTAACGATTTCTTTTACGCCGCCCAGGTTGTAGAAGAAGTTAACGCCAGGAGCGAATACGGGGTTAACCTTAGCCAGCTCTTCCAAACGCTCGATATCCATTTTGGTGATACGGGAGATGGAGGTCAAAGGCATTACGTGAATCATGGTGCCAAATTCCGGAGACAGAGCCAGGATTTGGTCAGCCTGCAGGCCATGGCACAGGAATGCGCCGGAGATTGCACGACCGATTACCATTGCTACGATAGGATGGCCAGCCTTACGAGCTTCAGCCAGTGCCAGCTGATAGCCACCAGTGGATTTATTCATGCCGGCGATTTCTTCCAGCTTGCCAGGGCCATTGCCTGGGGTGTCGACAACCAAAACAATCGGGCGCTTTTCAGCTTCCGGTTTATCCTTGTCGGCTTCCATGGTGCGATATACGGCAGTTGCCATCTTATAGCCTTCTTCCAAGCCGATTACGCCGCCGAATACAACGGGGAAACGCTCGTTGAAAGCATATGCATCGTTAGCAATAACGGTAATGGTTTCATCTTTCAGTTTAGCAGTACCAACAACTGCGCCCGGACCATAGTCAGGGTCGAAGTCAGCAGCACCAACCTTGTTTTCTTCGAAGGAGCCTGCGTCAACAATCATTTCGATTGCGTCACGACCACGGCCAATCATAGTGTTTTCCATTTCATCCATGTTTTGTTACCTCCTTCTCTTATGCGCGCTCTCTGCGTTTTACAACCTTCAGGAAGTCTGCGGTAGACATTTCCGGAAGCTCTGCAGGGTTTTCGTTGCCAAAATGTTTCCACAGATCCATAGAATCCTTCGGTTGCATTTCAGCTACCAGTTTAACGAGGCCTTGTTGCTCTTGAACCAGCTTCAAGGAGCCAATGCGGCGCATCTTTTCGATTTCGTCCATGGAAAGGTCAGCAACCTCTGCCAGAGCTTTTTTGAAATCGCCGATAACGTCTTCAACCAGGTAGTTGCAGTCGCCGATGATATATTTATGTTTAGCGCCGGTGGTGCGGTATACCAATGCTTTGTTGGAAGCATCGAATTCGTCCTTGCCCATTTCCTGCTCGATAACTTCAGGACCGGTCAGGCCGATACGACCTTCTTCGTTCATAACGATTACGTCAGTAGCAGCAGCAACAAAGCCCATGCCACCAAAGCAGCCAACCTTGGAGCCAACTACTGCAACGATCGGGAGGATGCGGCGGCAGTCTTGGATAGCGTCCATAACCTCAGCATGAGCCAGCAGGCCGGCGTTTGCTTCGTGCAGACGTACACCACCGGTTTCAAAGGAGATAGCAACCAGCGGACGGCGGGCAGCATAATCATCCGGATGAGCAGCTTTGATGTCTTTAGCAGCCTTCAAAGCCAGACGCAGGGTGTTAACCATTTTTGCACCGTTAACTTCGCCGATAGCGCCGCCGATGAATTTGCCTTCCATAGATACAACGAATACAGGATGCTTGCCAATCAGGCCAACACCGGTAACGGTGCCATCATCAAATTCTACTGCAGTGCCCAGTACAGGCAGATGCGGGCTTTCAAAACGGTCATCAGGGCCAAGGAGTTCGGTAAAGGTGCCTTTATCGCACATGCCTACTGCACGCTCACGGGCATTAGCATCAAAGAAGCTGCTTTGTTCCAGCTCGTTCCAACTTTTCATCTTATTCAGCCTCCTTTGCGGTTGCTTCTGCCAGAGCCTGGCGCAATCTCATGTATACTACGATAGGAGTAGCATTATCGTCGTTGATTTCGATAACGATGTTACCTACACCGGTATCATTAACGAATTTACCAATCATTTTTTCCCAAACAGCGTCAAAGCCAACTACCGGAGTGCAAATCTTTGCTTTTACCTTGCCGCCAAGGTCAGCTTTGGTGAACATAACTTCCAGATCGCCGGAGCCGGTTACGCCCATATGGGACCATTCCGGGTTAATGGTTTGGGTATTTTCAGATTCAAACTCAAATTCCAGATTTTGTAATGCCATTTTGTGCTCCTCCTATTACCAGTTTCTGAATTTAGCAGGCGGATTGTACAAGCCACCGGACCATTCAACCAGGTCATGTACATTCTTAGCAGCCAGCATGGAGCGGTTAGCTCTGCTCATATCGATACCCAGATCTTGCGGGGTCTTGATGATACCAAGCTCACGCAGACGTTTGGTTTCTTTCGGATCTGCTTTCATACCTACTTCGGTGAAGCCTGCGATACCACGGATAGCAGCGGTGCGCTCTTCCATGTTGCGGCACTTCGGCAGGTAAGCGATACCTTCTTCAGTAATGATATGGGTCAGGTCATCGCCATAAATCATTACAGGCTCGATTGCCAGGTTAGCATTCTTAGCCAGCTTGAAAGCATCCAGCTCTTCTACGAAGCCAGGAGCCAGTTTTTCGCGGAAGGTTTCTGCCAGTTGTACAACAAGGCGTTTGCCGCGGCGTACAGGTCCCCACAGCTCTTTGTTGAGTGCGTATTCTTCGCCGCATTTGAGCCATGCGCCGGAGGAATGACGACGGCCCTTCGGGTCGCAGCCCATGTTCGGAGCACCACCAAAGCCTGCAACACGGTTAGCAGTAGCAGTGGAGCTGTTGCCATACGGGTCGATTTGCAGGGTGCCGCCGATGAACATATCAATTGCATAGTGACCGGCAGTCTGGCTGAATGCACGGTTAGAACGCATGCTACCATCCGGACCAACGAAGAAGATGTCGCTGCGGGCAGCTACATAGTCTTCCATGCCCAGCTCGCCGCCGAAGCAGTGAACGGATTCAACCCAGCCGGTTTCGATAGCCGGAATCAGGGACGGATGTGGATTCAGAATGAAGTTCTTGCAGATTTTGCCTCTCAGGCCGAGCTCTTCGCCGTAGGTCGGCAGCAGCAGCTCGATAGCAGCGGTATCAAAGCCGATACCATGGTTCATGGATTCAACCTGGTATTCACCATAAATACCTTTGATTGCCATCATGCCCTTCAGTACCTGTGCGTCGGTAATCAGAGCGGGGTCACGGGTGAACAGAGGCTCAATATAGAACGGTTTCGGGGATTGGATTACATAGTCAACCCAGTCAGCCGGAATATCTACGCGGGGCAGCTTGTCAACGATTTCGTTAACCTGTGCGATAACAATGCCCTGACGGAATTTAGTAGCTTCTACGATAGCCGGAGTATCCTCGGTGCTGAAGCCGGTGAACAGGTTGCCTTCCTTATCAGCCATAGTAGCTGCAACCAGGGCAACACGCGGGGTCAGATCCAGGAAATAACGGCCATACAATTCAAGGTAAGTATGGATAGCGCCCAGCTCCAATTTGCCCTCTTGCAGGAATTGGGCAATACGGCCGGCTTGCGGACCGGAGAAGGACATATCCAGCTTTTTGGCAATGCCTTTTTCAAATACATCCAGATGTTCAGGAAGAGTCAACACGGATTGAACCATGTGCAGATCATGAATTTTGGCAGGGTCAACCTGACACAGGCATTTTGCCAGGAAGTCAGCTTGTTTTTGGTTGTTGCCTTCGATATTTACCTTATCAAAAGGTTTGATTACTGCTTCCAACAATGCAACAGTATCCTTGGCATCAACGATTTTCCCTTCCTTGACCAGCGGGGCAGCATTCTTTGCGCGCTCCAAAGCGTCCTTTTTCAGAGTGTCCCACTCGCGGGTAACTTTTTTGAACTCCATTACGGTCTCTCCTTTCTGAATTAAGAAAACCTTCATATAATAAATCGGACAAAAAGAGAGAGGAAGATGACAGCCAGCTTCCCTGGCCGTCTGCACTCGCTCTCTCAATCACCACTATGAAGTTTTATTTAGGGGCTTCCCGTCCGATAATATATGCACCTTATATATGCATTATACCCAAGCCTGCTCGTTCATGGTTGGTCATATAATGCAGTGCCGACTTACCAAACAGGGCAACTGCTATCCAGTGCTCATTTCTTGCTACTGCTATTTTCATAGCCAGGCTCGCGCTTGTGCTAACACTCACTAATAAACCCTTCTTGGCCTCTTCCGTAGCATGGATTACTGCATGGATATCGTTACTCGTCTTTTCGATGATACCTGAATTCAAACAGGCACCAATTACAGCTCTGTTGATCCTCTCGTTGAAATCATAGAAGCTGGTTTTGCCACCTACCTCGGTCACCACAGCCTTAAAGCCCTTTTTGGCCACCAGCTGCTTTGCCATGTCCTCGTCATAAATAGTCTGAGTCATAGCCAACAGCATCACTGCGGTACCAGGGCTGACAACGCTGTTTTCCAGGAAGCCCGGACCAGAACCTGCCACCATTTCGATCACTCCTTCTCTCTCAATTGTTGCGAACCTTTAGCGGATACTTATTTCACCAAAGTCAAAGCTTTGGACTATCCCTTCCTCATTGCGCACCATCAGCGCGCCCTGTTCATCAACAGCTGCTACAGTGCCGGTAAAAATCACCTGGTCATTGTCCTTGACCAGCACCTTTTTACCAATCGTACAGTTGAGGCGTTTCCATTCGCCCATCACTACAGCTGCACCCTGTGCAAGCCATGCATCATACAGGCTGGCAAAGTCTGCCATAATGGCATCCAGCACCTCACCCGTACTGTAGGCCTTGTGCAGGCTGGCGTTGAGCGAGGCAGCCGTAGCTGCCAGCTCCTTCGGGAAGTCTTCCTCCTTCAGGTCAACGTTAACGCCAATCCCTACAACAGCATAGTCTATTGCACCGTTTTCATCAAGCTGTAGCTCGGAGAGAATTCCGCAGACTTTTTTGCCATCAAGCAGAAGATCGTTAGGCCATTTGATCATTACGCCATCTGTATCATACAGTCTGCGCAATGCTTTGGCCACTGCAACCCCTGCCAGCAAAGTAACCTGGGCAACAAATTGGGGGTCGATTTGCGGTCGCAGGATGATGGTGAACCACAGTCCGCCAAGCGGGGAATTCCACACCCGGCGCATACGTCCGTGTCCACCCTCCTGCCTATCCGCAACAATGACGGTTCCTTCGGCCGCGCCATCCTTGGCAGCAGCTACAGCAGTAACATTTGTAGATTCCAATACATCAAAGTGTCTAAGCTGTATATTCATAGTAAGCTAAACTTGTAGGTAATTATTTAACCAGGCCGATAGTAGCGATGAATACGCCGCAAGCGATAGCGGAAACGATTACACCACCGATGTTAGCGCCCATAGCTACAGGCATAACAACTGCGAACGGATCCTCGTCCTCAGCAGCATGTTGGGCAATTTTAGCAGTGGTCGGTACGCAGGATACACCGGAAATACCGACAACGGGGTTGAAATCGCCTTTCTTGAACCAGTAAACTACATAGCCACCAACAATGCCTACTGCACCGGATACTGCCAGAGCAAGTACGCCCAGGACGATCAACGGAGCAACTTTCGGGTCAAGCAGGGTGGAAGCTTCGCACAGGGTGCCAAGCAGCAGGCCCAGCATCAGGGTGCCGATGTACAGCAGGGTATTTTCAACCAAATCCTGGTACGGTACGATTTCGGCTTCCTTGATTGCCATGCCCAGGAAGAAGGACATGATCAACGGAGCGCCCATCGGCAGCAGCAGGCACAGCAGTGCGCAGCAAACCAGGATGAAGATAAATTTCTTAGTTTTGGGAACTTCAGGAGCATAGTAGAGGATATCCTTACCACGCAGAGCTTTCGGAACCATCAGCTTAACCAGCCAGGGATAACCGGCATAGGTCAAGGACAGGTACAGATAAGCGATTACGGAGATAGGTACGAACAGGTGCGGAGCCAGCATCAGGGAGGTGAACAGAACCATCGGGCCATCAGCGCCGCCGATAGAAGCAACTGCTGCTGCTTCCGGAGGAGTCAGGCCAAGGTGAACACCAAGCACCAGGGTAACGAAGGTACCGCATTCAGCAAAGATTGCGATGATAATGGAGGTCCAGGGGTTAGCCAGGATGAAACCGATTTCGCACATAGCGCCAACGCCCATGAATACGACGCAGGCAACCAAGCTGTTGCTGAAGGTCAGGTTGTAAATCGGCTGCAGGAAGTTAATCTGCATGATATCAACCAATTTAGCAGGGTCAGAAATCAACGGATCTAAGAACAGGGTACCAAGCTTGCCGCCATCCAGGAAGAGGACGCCGCAGTTGATACAAATCATACCAATGCCCATCGGAACCATGATCAACGGCTCGAGGACACGTTTAAAGCCAAGATAAGCTAAGATAAAACCAAAAACGATAAGTGCGAATCTAGCAATTGCAATCGTGGTATCTTGTACAGCAAAGGATGCAATGCCAGGGAACAATTGTGCAAGGATATTTGCGTCCATTGTTATTCCATACCTCCTTCATCATTACTACCACCCATAATCTTATTGAGCAGTACAACAGCACCAATCATAACCAGAGCAATTGCTGCGGTAAATGCGTAAGAGAACAACGCATAGAGTTCAACGCTCATAATTAATTAGTCTCCTTTCATTCATATGAAGATTTAATAATTTTTATAAGTGCGGATATACCTGTCGCAGTGATTTCCGGACATCGCTGCAAACAAAAATATCCTTTTCTGCTACCGGCGGAAAAGGATACAGTACATCTAGGCATAGATATCTCGTATACACTCCGTCTCTCGCAGAAATATATAACATGACCAAGGCTGCGATCTGACTTGACTCCTCAAAAATTCAAGAAGCTTCACAGTGGCGTGACCGTAGCAGATTTACACTGCTTTCCCTAATTTACCCTGCAACGTGGCAGGCACCTCAATCAGTTTTTCTGTTTTAAATTGTCTTTTTCTCTCAAAATTACTATCTCAGTTAACACGAAAAGCCCTAACATACACCTCATAAAAAGCAAAAAAGACTAAATGATTCTCCTCACAAATATACTCAAAATCACTCAGTCTCCACGTTTTAACTTTTTACTTAGAACATTTTACTAATAGGGTTTTCTCTCTCATAATCTCTCGATGGCTATATTTTATATCCCTTTGCCCTTTTTGTCAATATTTTTCCCAAAAAAATATTCCTTTTACTTCGCTAATCAGATTTCATCGCAATTGCGAGGCCGAAAGCGTTAGGACGGGAATTCAACAGAGATTGCTCCGTAGTAAATTAAACCAACGCAAAAATAATAGTCGATTGACATACATATACAAGTTATTGTACGATTACTGTAGCAAGGATTATTAATATGAACTGACCATATAGAGGAGCACATAAAATGCAGCTAAAATTAGGCATTATAGGCGAGCAGCACGCTTTAGATACATTGCGGGAGGTCATTGCTGAATACGACGACTTCGCACCCCTGCTATTTGCAGACAACCTGGAAACGCAGGCACTGGAAATCATAGCCGCTAACCAGAAGACTGTGGATGCCTGGCTGGTGTTCGACCAGGCCAACAACCTACGGATAAAAAATTGGGGACAAACACGTCACCCTGTTTATTATATTCCCTACCGCGGCGCCAGCTTTTACAAGGCCCTGTGCAGTGCGCTCTACCAAGGCTACAAAATTGAAGAGCTGAGCATAGACACTATTCCCTATTACGATATCACCCGTGGCTTGGACGATATGCAGATTACCTATGACGCAATCAACAATATGACAGACGAAAGCGGCACGCTTTTCTGGGAGGATTATTACGACTTTCACCGCAGGCTGTTTGCACAGGGTGCGACCAAGGCTGCTATCACCAAAAGCTACTACGTCAAAACGCTGCTTGAAGCAGAAGGCATCCCTGCCTTCTGCATCCTGCCGATGCGCGTCACCATCCGCAACATCTTAAACCTCATTCTCAGTCACTTCCGCATCAAACGGCTGCAGGATTCGCAGATTGCTATCCAGGTCTTTAGCTTCAGCCTGCTCACCAACAAGGACGAGTTTTATTCTGTTGATGACCTTTACAGCCAGGAAATCACTATTTCGCAAAAGCTCATCAGCTATACCAAGGGCATCAACGGTTCGCTCAAGCCTGCCAACGAGGGTAATTTTTACATTTTCACCACCCGCGGCATTTTGGGCAGGCTGACGCACAATTTCACGCAGCTTCCCAACATCCCCGCGCTACAGGATGTCAACAAAAAGCTGCGTGCCTGCGGCATAGGCATCGGCAACAGCGCCAGCGAGGCCGAATTCAACGCCATTGTCGCGCTCAAGCACGCCTGCGCCGATGAACGTGGCAGCTGGTACGCTGTGCTTGACGACAAGACCATTTGCGGTCCCTTAGGTAGCACTCAGCAGGTGGAATACCAATACGCCTCCGCCCATCTGGAGGCCATCAGCCGCGCCACCTCGCTCAGCCAGGCCACTCTCAGCAAGATCTGTCATGCACTCAGGGTGTATGGCCGTAATGAGCTCAACGCCCAGGAGCTGGCCGGCACGCTGCAGGTAGTGCCACGCAGCGCCCGCCGCATCCTTACTATTTTAGTAGAGCATGGCTACGCCGAAGAAGTAAGCACCGAAATGACGGAGGCCAAGGGCAGACCCCGCAAGATATACAGGATAAAGCTTTAATCATTAGAGCTATTGACAAACGACAATTTAACAATCGGTCTAAGCAAATGAATTCTGTATACATCGCGCTTTGATATTGACAGCAGAGCGCGATTATTTTATTCTTTATTTATGGACTAGTCCTTTAGTAGTCCTATATTTATTCTTTGGGAGGGGATACCTATGAAATTTTCTATTGTTGCCACTGGTGACTCCTTGCTCACACAACGTCTGCCGCGGCAGGATAAAAGTTGCCTGGCCTTAAAGGAAATTTTTGAGCAGGCAGACATACGCTTTACTAACTTTGAACTGCAGGTGCACGATTTTGAGGTTGCACCCTCTGCCGTCAGCGGCGGCACCTGGGTGGCAGCGCGTCCCGGCGTCATTAAGGACTTAAAATGGCTGGGACTGAACCTTTTTGCAGGCGCTACCAATCATTCCCTGGACTGGGGCCATGATGGCCTGAAAACCACCATGCGCCACCTGCAGGAAAACGACTGCACCTACGCCGGCATCGGCATGAACCTGGCAGAAGCAAGCATGCCCTGCTACATAGATACGCCTGAGGGCCGCGTTGCCTTAATCAGCGTCTGCTCCTCGGGCAAGGACTGGCACATCGCCGGCGAGCAAAGACCCGACGTGCCCGGCCGTCCCGGCATCAACATGCTCCGCTTTAATCTTATCAACTACCTGCCTAAGGATGATATAGAGGTTTTGCGCAAAATTGTTGATAAAACCTATGTCAACGCACGCCGCCTGCAGCTGGAGCGCGAAGGCTTCATCAAGGCAGAGGAAGGCTTTGCCGTTGGCACCAACCGCTTTGAGGTTGGCGAAGTAGGAACCAAAACCTTCTGCAACAAAAAGGATTTGCAGCGTATTTTAAGATATATTGTTGAAGCCAGACGCCAGGCCGATGTCGTCTTGGTCAGCCACCATGCGCACGAATTCCGTGGTATCGACAAGGCCGTTGCCGCCGACTTTACCCGTGAATTTGCCCACGCCTGCATTGACGCAGGTGTTGATGCCTTCTTGGGACATGGTCCGCACATTCTGCGCGGTATAGAAATTTACAACGCCAAGCCTGTTTTTTACAGCCTGGGCGACTTCTTCATCCAAAATGACAGTGTAGAGCGCCAGCCTGCCGACTTCTTTGATATTTATAATCTGGGTCCTGACAACACGCCTTCCGACGGCTGGGCTGCCAGAAGCAAAAACGGCACCAGCGGCCTCGTTGTCAACCGCAAGGTTTTTGAATCAGTCATCGCCCGCTTTGTTGTTGAAGACGGCGTAATCAAACAGGTAGAGCTTCTGCCGATAACCCTGGGCTTTGAAAAGACACGTTCGCGCAAGGGCAGACCGGAGCTTGCCGACGCCAGCGACGGCGAACGCATTTTACAGGATCTGCAAAGGCTTTCTGATGAATTTAACACACAGATTACCATTAAAGATGGTAAGGGTTATATTGATATAGTATAAGAGAGGGGATATTCTCATGACAATGCAAATGATTATCGGTCTTGTCGTTGTCGCCATCATGATTTATCTGATGGCCAAGCGCAAGGACCCCAAAACCCTGCTGTTTGCCGCAGGTATGATTATGATTTTACTCGCCGGCGATATCACCGGCACCTTCAAGGCCTTTTCGGCTTCGATGAAGCAGGCCAACGTTTTTGAAACCATTATCACGTCCATGGGCTTTGCTGCCGTAGTTAAGCTGTGCAAGGCAGACAAGCACCTGGTATCGCTCTTTGCCAGCATTTTGAAAAAGGCAGGCCCGTTCCTGATTATCGGCGTAGCACTGGCAACCATGGTCGTTAATACCTCCATCACCAGCGCCGCAGGCGTAACCGCCGCCATGGGCACGGTCTTCATCCCGCTTATGGTGGCCAGCGGCATTCCTGTTCCCCTGGCTGCAGGCGCTATTATGTGCGGCCTTTACGGCGGCAACCTCAACCCCGGCCATGTGCATCCCACCATTGTTGCCCATCTGGCAGGCGTTGAGGGCATGGATTTTGTTAATGTCGCAGCCCCTGCGCTCATCGCCTCTGTAGTTGTCAGCTCCTCGGTGCTCACAGGCATGGCCTTCTACATGCGCAAAAAGCACGGCAAGGAAGCTATCGCTGCCCAGGCTGCGGCCTTTGGTGAAATAGAAACCATCAAGGCCAATCCCCTGTATGCTATTTTACCGCTGGTGCCCATCATCATCCTGCTTCTTGGTAATATGAAAATCGTACCGGCCTTCAAAATGCCTGTACCGCACGCTATGATTATCGGCTGCCTTTTGTGCATGCTCGTCACCCGCACCAACCCGCAGGAGGTGTGCAAGGAATTCTTTAAGGCTATGGGCACTGCCTTTGGTAACGTTTTCGGCCTGTTGATCTGCGTAAACATTTTTGTCGCAGGTCTTACAAAGCTGGGCTTTATCAAAATGCTCATCGGCTTTATGACCACCTCCCCCTCCATCGCCAAGCTGGCTGCGGTCTTCGGTCCCTTCATTATGACCCTCATCTGCGGCAGCGGCGAATCTGCCTCCATCGCCTTTAACGAGGCAGTCAGCGTACACGCCGCCCAATTCGGCATGGATACACTGCACATGGGCGCTATGGTCGTACTTTCCGGCGGCATCGGCCGTTCCATGGCAATGTTCTCGGCAGCTATGATTCTGTGCGCCGGCATCGCCAAGCTGCAGCCAATGGATATCATCAAATATAATGGTTGGGCCATGTTTGCCGCCCTGTTGACGGCAGCAGCCTTCCTGATGTTCTAAAGATAGCGAGGTATAGATATGCAAGCTCAAATTATTCAAGATTTAATCGAATTAGTACAGATTCCTGTGCAATCACGCAATGAGCGTCTGATTGCCGATAACCTGAAGGCTAAGCTGACAGCCCTTGGTCTCAGCGTCATTGAAGACCCTGTCTGCGTTGACGGTGGCAACACCGGCAATATCCGCGCCGTACTCAAGGGCGATCCTGCTATCGAGCCTGTACTCTTTTCAGCGCACATGGACCGCGTGCAGAATAACAATGCCATTCATCCTGTTTTGGATGCCGAAAACAACATCCTGCGCGCCGACGGCGTCACCATCCTGGCGGCCGATGATGTTTCGGGCATCAGCGTAATTTTAGACGCCCTGCGCCGCGTAATCGCCAGCGACAAGCCTCACGGCGATATCGAGGTTGCCTTCTCCGTCTGCGAGGAGGCCGGCGTTTTGGGCTCGTCCTACTACAATTTCAGCAAATTCACTGCCAAAAAGGCCTATGTCTTCGACGTTCCCGGCCATGTTGGCAAAATAGTGCTGCAGGCTCCCTCCAAGGCCAAGCTAATCTACAAGATTCACGGCAAAAGCGCCCACGCCGGCAACGAGCCCGAAAAGGGCATCAACGCTATCCGCGCCGCCGCTGCCCTTATTTTACAGCTGCCTGACAGCCGCATCACGCCATTTACCACCACCAACATCTCCACTATCCACGCAGGCACCAACGCCACCAACGTTGTCTGCGATTATGCCGAGGTGCTGGCCGAGGCACGCAGCACGGATGACGCAGAATTTGCCGCTGTTTTGGAAAAATTTGCTGCTCCCGTAGCGCGAATTGAAGCAGAATACGGCGTAACTATTGAATATAATCCCAAGGTTCTGTACCACACCTTTAAGGTGGAGCAGCAAGCAGACATCACACAAATCGCCGCCGGTGCTGTGCAAAAGCTGGGATTGGAGATTGTTTACGCCCGCGGCGGTGGTGGCATGGACGGCAACCATTTTAACAAGCACGGCATCCAGGCAATTGGCATCGCTCCCGGTTACTTCAAAAACCACACCCCGGCAGAGCATATTTATCTGGATGATTTGTGCAAGTGTGGCGAAATCGCTGCTGAAATCGCCTGGGGCATGAAGCGCTAAGCTATCCGTAAATCAGAAAACTAAATACACACACGCAACCTCCACAATCTGGACAATATAGCCTTATTGTGGAGGTCATTTTAATTTACCAAAAGATTTTACATAACATGTCTTTACAGAAGCAATAAGGCATTGTATGATAGCCATATCTGAATATACTTGTCTATTATTTTTTTACTAATCAATTATGGTCAGAGGGGATAACACTATGCTTACATACAGCTTTGCCAATCTTGACGGTGAGAGCATGTACTCACATCTATATAAATGTATAAAAAATGATATTACAAGCGGTACATTGCGTGCCGATGAAAAGCTGCCCTCCAAGCGCACGCTGGCCAAAAACCTGGGCATCAGCCTGATAACGGTAGAAAACGCCTATGCCCAGCTTATGGTAGAGGGCTATATTTACTCCAAGCCCAAGCGCGGCTATTACGTCGCCCTGCTGGAGCAGCAGGCGCCAACGACAGCCAAGGCAGAGCCTGCGCCGAAAACTGCGCCCGCTATCACGCCCTACTTTGCCAGCTTCGCCAAAAGCAGCGTCCCTCCTGACACCTTTCCCTATAACATTTGGTCACGCCTTTTGCGCAACACCCTCACCAGCGCCGACGAGCACGCCCTCATCAGTGACACCAGCGTCGGTGGCGTTTTGCCTCTAAGGCAGGCACTGGCACATCATTTGTACCAGTTCCGCGGCATGAGCGTCAGTCCGGAGCAGATTATCATTGGTGCAGGCACGCAGACACTGTATAATCTGATTGTGCAGCTTTTAGGACGCAGCTGCGTTTACGCGCTCGAAAACCCGGGCTACCCCCAGCTGGCAGCCGTATACAACGCCAACAACGTCCGCTGCCGCTATCTGCCCTTGGATAAGCATGGCATCCGCACCGACGTGCTCGCAGGCAGCGGTGCCGATATTCTGCACATCAGTCCCTCGCACCAATTCCCCACAGGCATCGTTATGCCCATCAGCCGCCGCTACGAGCTACTGCGCTGGGCCAAGCAAAAAAGCAGCCGCTACATCATCGAGGATGATTACGACTGTGAATTCCGTTTATATGGCAGGCCTATACCATCACTGCAAAGCATCGACAACGCTGATAAGGTAATCTATATCAACACCTTTTCTAAAACGCTGGCACCCACCTTCCGTATCAGCTATATGCTGCTGCCTGTACAACTGGCCACACTTTTTTATGACAAGCTGGGTTTTTATTCCTGCACCGTGTCCAACTTTGAGCAGTTTACATTGGCAAAATTCATCCAAGACGGTTATTTTGAGCGCCACATTAACCGTATGCGCACCTACTACCGCACACGGTGCGACCAGCTTTTGCGTTACCTGGCTAGCTGCAAGGTTGCCAGTGCCCTTACCGTAGAAGGCGTGGACAGCGGCCTGCACTTTTTGCTGCACCTTAATACCAACGCCAGCGACAGCAAGCTGACGCAGGCAGCAGCAGCCAAGGGCATCCAGGTAAAATTCCTTTCTGATTACTATCACGATAAAACCAGTGATGCCTCGCATACCCTGCTGATGAATTACACAGGCCTTGATGAAGACGCGCTATACGCAGGATTGGAGAAGCTATTTGCCGCCCTGAAGCCATATTTAAGGCTATAATATTAAATATTCCTATATAAATAAAAGGAAGTGCCCAAACAAGCACTTCCTTTTTTATATAAATTTTATACCGGTACACCAAATAAATTCAGCAGTACGCGTGTGAGCAGCATGCTGATAACGGCATCTATAACAGGAATAGCCATGAGCAGTGCATGATGCTTAGGGTTAGCACCAGAAGCCATAACGCAGCGTACAAAGTGACCGATGAGCGTGCCCATAGTGATGCAGGCAGGGAACAAAATGGTAGCCTGCGCCGCATTGATAACGCCGTCATTGTACAGCGTAGCTGCTGTAGCGCAGCCGGCAGCCTTGGCAAAAAAAGCCGAAATAAGCGCTACAATTGCTTCACCAGGCAGGCCGAAGAGCCCCATAACAGGCGCTACCACCGTACCAATAATATTCATCAGTCCTGTCGTCTTCAAAAAGAGGATGAGCACATAAGCCAGTATCATCGCAGGGATGATGCGCTCCACACCCAGATAAAAGCCGTTTTTGGCACCAAAGACGAATTCTTCTATTAATGATCTTTTTGTTGCAGTTTTTGCAGCTTCCATATTATACAGCCTCCTTTGCTACTTGCTCCGCTTTTGCACCCTTTTTGAGTAGGTAGAAACGGATGATGTTAGCACCGATAATCTTTACGCAGATTTCTACAGCGATGATGATGCCGACAGGCAGGGCCACAATAGACAATAGCGGCGCACCGCAGTCAAAGGTGTTAGTGACAACGCCGCTGGCAGCATATTGGTAGGCAACAAAAATGCTTCGCTCGCTGTCTGTCAGCTTGCCCTCCTCCGTCAGTTGGCGTGTCATAGCGGCACCAACGTCGGTGCTCGTCATGGAGCTGACCAGCGCCAAGCCGACATAACCGGGAAGCCCCATCAGCGGACGTAATATAGGGCGGATGCAGCGTTCAGCCGCCAGCAGCGCTCCCAGGGATTCCACCACGCGGATGAGCCCCAAAGCGAACATAATCGTAGGAATCAGCGTCAGGCCAAACATAAAGCCCTCGCGTGCACCCACACCGCCCTTACCGGTGAAGGTGACGGCGCCAATCTTACCAAACTTACCAATCAAAACCGAAAAGTCCAAGGCGCTCCAGGCACCTGCATGTGCCAGAATACCGGAAAAGGATACCACGATAAAAATAAAGGATAACCAGCCGCGCCAGGTTAATTTGTGTTCATAATCCATGTTTTACACCTCAAATCTTCAATAATACATTGATAAAAAGCTTGCATCTGCTATACAGCGTGGGCAGTACTGCGTACTCATCAGCCGTATGGTTGCGTGCCCCCTGCACGCCCATAGCGCAGATGGTAGGTACGCCTGCCGCCGTAGTATAAGCACTATCGGACGCACCACCCACGGCCTTGGCCTGCGGAATAGCCAGATCGCACTCACCTGCTGCCTCCTGCACCAGGTTCAGCAGCTTCATCGTCCCGGGCAGCACATGCATTTCCCTGAATTCAGTAATCGTCGTCAGTACCGTTTTAGTATCAGGCACATATTGCTTAGCCGCAATTTCAGCTAGCTTTTGCTTCATCGCAGGAATGTTGCTGTAATCAACATAACGCATATCGCAAAGGATTTTGGCGTAGGCAGGAGCGGCGTTGCACACTGTGCCGCCCTCAATCACACCTACATTGAAGGTAGTGCCTGTTTCCCAGTCGGTCAACGCTTCAATATCCAAAAGCTTATGGGCTATTTCCTTAATCGCGCTGCGACCGTTTTCCGGGTCATTGCCTACGTGGGCACCGCGGCCAAAAACCTCCAGCATAAACTGGTACATGCCCTTACGCTCTGTTACAAGTCCGTTATCCAAAAAGCCTGTTTCAAAATTGAAGGCAGCAAAGGCACCCTTGCTTTCGGTCATAATATAATCCGGCGCAGTGCTGTTGGCGTGACCAACCTCTTCGTCACCTGCCAGAATAACCTTGATTGGATGCTTGGCGTACCCCTGCGCCAGCACCAGCTTCAATGCTGTCAGCATAATGACGATGCCGCCCTTCATATCCAGACAGCCGGGACCGTAAACCTTGTCACCGTCAATCTTAAACTGACGCTCTGCCAACGTCCCTTTCTTAAAGACCGTATCCATGTGGCCTGTAAGCACAATAAAAGGCTTTGTCATATCTCCATACTCTGCGATCAGCATATTACCTGCAGCGTCAAACTGTACCTGCCGTGCAGCAAAGCCCATGCCTTCCAAAATGGCCTGCAATTTATCTGCAATACCATCAACGCCCTCCTTACAGCCAGGACCGCAGTCAACGTTCACCAGTTCCTGCCACAGCTGCAGCATGCTGTCATGCTCTTTATCTACCAAAGCCATTACTTCCTGTGCCTTCACAGCAAATCCCTCCTCAAAAAACAAAAACGCCGCTTACACTTATCGTGCTAGCGGCGCTGCTTCTATCGCAAAATCACTTGTCCATTGTCAAAGTTATTTTGTGTCTATATCATAAACTAAATATAAATCTTTTGTCAAGCTATTTTCTATTGTATTTTGTATACATTCTAATATCGACTTTATTTTTGTGCTAAACAGTGCTATATTATTCTCATGAAGAATATCTTTAAGAATGATCTTAGTAAGCATACCACCATGGCGGAAAAAATCAGCATCCAGCTGCGTGAGCAGATTTTGGGCGGCGTTCTTAAGGGGGGCACATCACTAAAGCAGGACCAGCTGGCGCAGCAATATCTCACCAGCGTAGGCGTACTGCGGGAAGCCTTAAAAACATTGGAAGGAGAAGGCTTCGTAGAGTTTGTGCCCAACAAGGGAGCCTACGTCAAGCATCTGACATCACAGGAAGCACTGGACCTTTTTGATGTCCGCCTGCTGCTGGAGACAGAAGCGCTGACGCGCTCACTGCCGCAGCTGACTGAAACGGATTTCTTTTTGCTGGAAGGACTGCTGGACGAGGAAGAATTTTGCAATGAGCCCTTGCGCTACAACGATTTGAATATCAAATTCCATGCCTCGCTTTACCAGCACTGCGGCAACAGCAAGCTGCTAGAAAC
>CAVKMV010000009.1:0-43267 GCA_963657675.1 Ruminococcus intestinalis | reverse complement strand
GCATTCAAAAGAGCCTTTTCCCGCAGTGTATCCAGCACCCCATGAAAGTCGTTGGCAGGTGACAATGCCTGCCGCGCTGCCTTAACCACCTGCGCAGCCTGCAATGTTTCCACCGCGCCTGCACTGATGCCACTCGTATCCTTCACAAAGCCGTCAATCTTGGGGTCATAGGAAACTGCTACAAAGGGACGCTCCATAACTGCCGCAAAGATCAGCGCGTGCAGCCTCATGCCGATAAGCAGGTCAAAGCAGCCCATCAGCGACAAAAACTGCTCGGTATCGCAGTCGGCCGCCAGCACGGTGCTGGCAGTCTTTTGTCCCATAAAATGCTGCAGGCGTTCACACGCCTCCACGTCCACCGGGTACTGCAACGGCAAAAGCACGATGTGCGCGCCGTAATCATGCGCCAGCACGTCGGCCGCCTTGGCCAGCTCCAGCAGATATTTATCATCGTCCTGCCATTTGCGCACGCTGACAGCAATCAGCATTTTGTCCTGCGGTACGCCAAAGCGCTGCAAAAGCTGCATGCCCTTATCCTTGCCCTCCTGGGGCAGGGTCAAAACCGAATCAGCTGTCAGCTGCACCTTTTCGGCAGGCACGCCAATACGCCGCAGCTCATAAAGCGAATCCTGGTCGCGCACGGTGATGAGGTCAACCCTGCTACAGACGATTTTAGTCAGCCTGCGCAGCGGCCTGCTATGAATGGGGCCTATGCCCTGTCCAAACAGCATCACCCGCTTTTTGAGCAGGATGCCAAGCGCCAATATAAACAGATAATAAAGCAGGCTGCGTTTGCTGGTTACATCCTGCAATAGACTGCCCCCGCCGCTAAGCAGCAGGTCGCAGTCACGCAGCGCCGCCCAAATTTTTAAGAAACTAAACCGATGAATGGATTTCACCCTGTGTCTTGCGGCTGTCACCTCGGGATTTCCCGAAATGACCGTTAGAGCCACAGCCTTTTCCGTACTGCGCAGGGCCTTGACGATCGCGGTCAGCATAGCTTCATCTCCGGCATTAGCAAATCCATAGTATCCGGAAATCACGATCTTACTCATTGCTCAAGGTATCTCCTTCTCAGCTTCAAAACAAACGGCAGCAGGGCACCGATAACCAGCACGCCGATAATACCGAACACAGCGCCCACTGCGTAGCCGTCAATGGCACGCAAAAAGCTCATAATCACAGGTGTGCGCATATGGCAGAAGGTCTGCACCAGGCTGCCCTGGCCGATGACGGCGGCGCAGGATAGCACAAACTGCCACCAGCGCGGTGTGCAGCGGTACACTGCCAGAACCGCAATAAAGAAGGCAGGATGACCCACCATGAATTCCTTTTCACGCGGGCGGGCATACATCAGCTGCTCCAAGAGGGCGCGCATCTTCAGCTCGATGGCCGGCACAGGCACGCCGCCCGTGTGGCCGCTGCGGCCAACAAAGTAATAGGCCACAAAAAGCAGCACTGCCAAAACCGCTACATGACGGAAGGTGAGCCCTGCATCCAGCAGGCCGTTAAAGCGCTGCCACAGCACCGCCAGCCCGCGCCCTACAACCTGCAGCAGGTCATAGCGCTTAATAAAGAGAAGCGCCGTAAGCAGCACAGGCAACATGAAGGTAAGCTTAACGCCGCGGTAGATATCGATTTCCAGCAAAAAGCGGCTGTCCGTCATAATGGCCGACATAAAGGCCGCGCCCACAAGCGACAGCGCCACTGCCAGTGCCAGCTGCCACAGGCCCTTGAAGCAAATGGACAGCAGGCTGTGCCTGTCACCGGTGTTTTTATCCCAAATGTTAAAAATAACGCTCATGGAAAGCACCGGGAAGACGCTCGCCGCCGCCAGGGACAAGAGCTGACGCGTCAAGAGGCCGCGCCCGATAAAGAGCAGCACCAGGGCTGCTGCCGACAGTACCGCCCAGGCCAGCACCTGCTTTGCAGCGCTCATGTTAAAGAGCAGCGCCAGATACAGCACCAGGGCTGCAACAACGGCCAGCACGCTGGGAACAAGCCACAGCTTGCCCGGGAAGTAGGGAGCGTACGCAGCGCCGGAGGCACTGCTAAACACGCCTGCCTCGCCAATCCTGTAGCCACGCGCCTCGACGCTGGCCTTAATGTCACGCACATATTGCAGGTTTATCTGCATAATATCCTTGCCTTCCTTAGGCATCATAAAGGTGCGGATATAGTTGACGCGGATATTGCGCTCCTCATCCGTCAGCGCCCAACGGCGCAGCGCTTCGCCCACGCTGATTTTCTTCTGCTCCAGCGGGTCGATGACATAGGAACGGGCAGCGTTGTAATCTACTGCCTCCGCCAGCTGCACCATGCCGTCAATTTTGGCAAACTGCAGCTGCGTATAATGCTCCAGCATTATCAGCGTCATGTTATTTTCACGCAGACGCTGACCCAAATGCTCAATCTTATCAGGATAGCCGACGCTTTCGGTGCCGCAGGGCATAAAGGCA
This sequence comes from Ruminococcus intestinalis, assembly GCA_963657675.1. Lineage (GTDB taxonomy): Bacteria > Bacillota > Negativicutes > Acidaminococcales > Acidaminococcaceae > Phascolarctobacterium_A. The sequence goes on along the minus strand of CAVKMV010000009.1, from coordinate 40,808 downwards.
TGCACAGGCACGCCGGCCTTTTTGATGCGGTCAAAAATAGCGTCCACCTGCTTATCCGTCACGTTCACATAATTTTGCGGACGCACGATAATCTTGAAGCCCAGGGCTGCCACCTTGCGCAAATCCTGCGCCGGCAGCCCCAATGGTGCCTGCATAACGCCAAGCGGCTCGTCGTATTTGCCGTCCGGCAACGGCTCCGTGCTGCCCTTGATTTTGACGATGCGGGGGCTGGTGCTCACGACCTGCACACGGTCATCACCGTAACGCAGGCGTAAATCCTCCTCCACGTCCGCCAAAATAGCAGCATCCGCCGCAGCGGCAATATAAGCGGCATTTTCTTCGATAGCTGCCGCAGGCACGCTGGCAAAGACGCCCCTGTCCACACCTAAGGTGGCACTTTGGCGCAGCTCACCGCCGGTCGCGGTCTGCAGCTCGCCGTTTTTTGTCAGGCGCTCCAGCGTAGTATCAAAAATCATCAGCGAGTTGATGCCTGCTTCCTTAAATTTCAGCAGCACATCCTGCTCAGGCAAGCCCTGCAAGGCTGCTACCTTGCGCAAGCCCTCGTACTCCATAGCCAGCTCTACAGTATTGTTTTTTTGTTCGATTTCGTGACGCGCCACGTTCAGCCACAGCGCGCTCACTAATCCGATAACGATTACTGCGAGCAGCAACGGATTGTATCGGCCCTTCATTAAATTCACCTGCCAAACCTCGCTTTATTAAACCTTCTTCTGCTGGCTGCGCAGATAGGCTTCAACAAACGGCATCAAATCGCCGTCCATGACAGCCTGGATATTGCCAGTTTCGCAGCCTGTGCGGTGGTCCTTGACCATAGTATAAGGCTGGAAAACATAGGAGCGGATCTGGCTGCCCCATTCAATGTTCTGGTAGTCACCGGCGATATCGCTCACCAAAGCCTCCTGCTTAGCCTTTTCGTATTCGTACAGCTTAGCACGCAGCATCTGCAGGCAGCGCTCACGGTTCTGAATCTGGGAGCGCTCGTTCTGGCATTGTACGACGATGCCAGTGGGCTCGTGCGTCATACGTACAGCAGACGAGGTCTTGTTAACGTGCTGGCCGCCAGCGCCGCTGGAACGGTAAACGTCCACGCGCACCTCGTCCATATTAATGTTGACCTCAACGGTGTCATCCAATTCAGGCATAACATCCACCGCCGCAAAGGAGGTGTGACGGCGCGCGTTCGCATCAAACGGCGAAATACGCACCAGACGGTGTACGCCCTTTTCAGAGCGCAAAAAGCCATAAGCATTATGGCCGTTGACCTGGATGGTGGCGCTTTTTACGCCAGCTTCATCACCAGGCTGATAATCCAGCATCTCCAGCGTAAAGCCGTTCTGCTCTGCAAAGCGGGTAAACATACGCAGCAGCATACTTGTCCAGTCCTGCGCCTCTGTGCCGCCTGCACCTGCATGCAGCGTCAAGATGGCGTTGTTGGCGTCATATTCGCCGCTCAGCAGCATACCCAGCTCCAAATGCTCCAGCTCGGCGCGGCATTTTTCCAGCAGCTCGTCCATTTCAGGCACCAGGCTTTCGTCGCTTTCCTCAGCCGCCAGCTCCTGCAGGGCCTCCAAATCGCCCACGCTGTCTGCCAGCTTGTGAAAGCCGTCAACCTCCTCCTTCAGGCCGTTGACGTCCTGCGCTGTCTTCTGCGCCTTTTCGGGATCATCCCAAAACGTGGGATCACCCATTTTATGCTCTAATTCTGCAATGCGGTCCTCCTTGACAGCGATGTCAAAGAGATCCCCTCATTTCCTCTAATTTTGCTTGCAGATTAGCGATTTCCGGTTTGTACTCTTCAATCAACAAAATTCCTCACAACCTTTCAGTTAGCAAATATTAGTTATTTGCAGGCTTGCGCCTGACTTATGTCATCCCCGCTACAGCCTGCAAAGCAGGCCGCAGCAGAAATATTACTGTGCTTATACCTCTTTGGCAGCAGGCTCAGCATTCAGCCTGCCGTCATCTCCCTCGGGAGTGGGGTTATTGGTGGAAGCATCCTCCAGCGGGTCCTCCATACGCGGCTGGGCGATAACGTTGACACGGTAAATGTAACGCACAACGTCGTCCTGAATAGCGTCAATCATCGCCTCGAACATATCATAGGCCTCAAACTTGTATTCAACCAGCGGATCCTTCTGGCCATAGGCGCGCAGGCCAACGCCCTCACGCAGCATGTCCATAGCATCCAGATGCTCCATCCAATGGTTGTCCACAACCTTCAGCATAACCAGGTTTTCCAGCTCACGCATCAGCTCAGGTCCGATATCAGACTCACGCTCCTTATAATTGTCATCCGCCAGCTTGTGCAGATATTCCTCCAGCTCCTCACGGCTCAGGTTCTGCAGATAATCAACAGTCAGCAGGCCGCGCGGTGCGTAAAAGTCTTCAGCGTAGTTAATGAGTGCCTGCAGATCCCAATCCTCGGAATAAACCTCAGGCGGAGCATACATGGCCATAGTACGGTCCACAACCTTGTGCACCATTTCCATAATCGTGTCGCGCAGGTTCTCCTGATGCAGAATCTTGTGCCGCTGCGAATAGATAACCTCACGCTGCTGGTTCATAACATCATCATATTCCAGGACGTGCTTACGGATGCTGAAGTTGCGCGCCTCCACCTTCTTCTGCGCGTTTTCGATGGACTTGGTAACCAGCTTATGCTCAATCGGCTCGTCATCCTCCATGCCCAGCTTATCCATAATGCCGGCAATGCTGTCGCTGCCAAACAGGCGCATCAAATCGTCCTCCAGGCTCAAAAAGAACTTGGAAGAGCCCGGGTCACCCTGACGTGCGCAGCGGCCGCGCAGCTGGTTATCAATGCGGCGGCTTTCGTGGCGCTCCGTGCCAATGATGTGCAGGCCGCCAAGCTCAGGCACGCCCTCGCCCAGTGTAATATCCGTACCACGGCCGGCCATGTTGGTGGCGATGGTTACAGCGCCATACTGGCCTGCATGGGAAATAATCTCTGCTTCCTTTTCGTGATACTTGGCGTTCAGCACGTTGTGGGGAATGCCACGGCGGTTCAGCATCGCGCTCAGCTCCTCGGACTGGGCGATGGACGTGGTGCCGACCAGAACAGGACGACCGGACTTATGACATTCCTCAATTTCGTTAACTGCTGCCTTGTACTTGGCAATGCGGGTTTTATAGATAACATCAGGATAATCCACACGGATCATCGGTTTATTGGTAGGAACAACGACAACAGGCAGATTATAAATCTTCTGGAATTCCTGCTCCTCGGTCTTGGCCGTACCGGTCATGCCTGCAAGCTTGTTGTACATACGGAAGTAGTTCTGGAAGGTGATGGTCGCCAGGGTCTGGCTTTCGCGCTCCACCTTCACGCCTTCCTTAGCTTCAATTGCCTGGTGCAGACCCTCGGAGAAGCGGCGGCCGAACATCAGACGACCTGTAAATTCATCAACGATGATAACCTGTCCGTCCTTAACCACGTAGTCGCGGTCGCGGTGCATCAGGGCCTTGGCCTTTAAGGCGCACATAATCTGGTGGGAATAATCCACGCCATGCTCGTTGTCATACAAATTGCCGATGCCCAGCATTTTTTCTGCCTTGGCAATACCCTTTTCGGTGGGAGCTACCTGCTTTTGCTTTTCATCAACAGTGTAATCCTCACCCTCCACCATCTTGGCTACAACACCGGCCAGCACTCTGTACAGGTCGGTAGATTTTTCGCCAGGACCGGAAATAATCAGCGGTGTGCGCGCCTCGTCAATCAAAATGCTGTCCACCTCGTCGACAATGCAGTAGTTAAGCTCGCGCTGCACCATCTGTGCTTCATCAACCACCATGTTATCGCGCAGGTAGTCAAAGCCAAATTCGTTATTGGTGCCGTAAGTAATGTCGCTGGCATAGGCGGCCTTACGGGAGGGGAAGTCCATATCATGCACAATCAGGCCGACGGAAAGGCCCAGTGCCTTATAAATGCGTCCCATATCCTCGCTGTCACGCTTTGCCAGATAATCGTTGACAGTGACAACGTGCACGCCCTTGCCTGTCAGCGCGTTGAGATAAACAGGCGCGGTCGCTACCAGCGTTTTGCCCTCGCCTGTGCGCATTTCGGCAATTTTGCCACGGTGCAGCACCACGCCGCCAATCATCTGCACATCAAAATGACGCATGCCTGTAACGCGCTTCGAAGCCTCGCGTACAACGGCAAAGGCCTCCGGCAGAATGTCATCTAAGGTTTCACCCTTTTGCAGGCGCACCTTAAACTCCCCGGTCTTGGCAGCCAGATTAGCCGAGCTCAGGGCCTGCATCTCACTTTCCAGACTATTAATCTTATCTACGATTTCACGAATGTTTTTAATTTCTTTCTCATTGGGATCACCCAAAATTTTCTTCAAGATTCCTTCGAGCAACACAATCACTCCTTAATAATATGGTGCATTAAAAGACTATACACCTAATTTTAGATTATAGCAGAATCTATCCCAAAAAGCAAAAAGCACAGGAACAATTCCTGTGCTTTTTTGTGAAGTTTAGGTAAAAACGTCAAATCATTTCAATTCCGGGCTCAGCAGGCCATATTTGCCATCCTTGCGGCGGTATACAACGTTGGTGCTGCCCAGGTCAGGGTCATAGAAGACGAAGAAATCATGGTTCAGCAAATTCATCTGCAAAATTGCCTCTTCAGCAGTCATGGGATGCATAGTGAAATGCTTATTTTTGATGATTTCGAATTCGCCCTCCTCCGCAGGCTCGGCTACCGGTGCAGGTGCCGGAGCAGGCTCAGCAAAGTTGCTATATTTTCTCTTCATCAGACGGGTTTTATATTTGTGAATCTGACGCTCAAGCTTATCTACAACCAAATCTATGGAGGAATACATATCCTTAGTGGTTTCCTGTGCTCTCAGCAAAATGCCACTGGCAGGAACGGTAATTTCTACGATATGGTTACCCTTTTCTACCTTCAATACTGCAGAAATATCGCCCACAGTCTTAAACTGCTTGGTAACCTTAGTAATCTTTTTCTCCACGTACTCTTTCAAAGCCGGAGTTACGTCAATGTTTCTGCCTTTTACGTTTACACTCATAATAAATGCCTCCTTTGGTATGTCACCAAATTGCTTCGGCGCTACCATTTTTCTCTCAAGGGCTCGGGCTTTATCCCTTTGCCTTTATATTTCGCTATAGAGGCAAAAACTCCTGCTACAATTAGCAAAATTCATTTAATTTACTTTATTTTGCCACAAAACTGTTACATTTGAACAAAGCTCTGTTATTAGCCGCTTTGCACCACATCCACCAGCACGGTTGCATATAAAGCTCCCTGCTCGTCATAAAGCTTTATTTTTCCCTGCTGCGCCGTCGTATCACGTGCAACATACAGCTCTACGCTCAAGGGCAGGCGTCCGTGCCACGGCTGTAAAAATTCATCAGGTGCGAGCTGCCGCCACAAGCCCTTTTTGCTCCCCTGAGACAGCAGCATAGTCATCCCTTCGGTCCCGCAGCGCAGCCTCACAGCCTTATCCTTAGGCTGCAGGCGCAGGTACAGTGTATAAATATTAGGCTGCAGCTGCCGCTTCAGCCAGCCCTCCCGGTCCAGGTCCACCGTGCAATGCAGCACCTGCCCCCGCGCCACAGCGGTCCTATAATAAAGCTTATCGTGATTATTCCCGCTACGACAAAACGCCAGCACCAGCATCACCAGCACCATGGCAGCAAAAGCCAGTACGCGCTTAACCCGCCTGTCCATGCCGCATCCCTCCAGTCCTGAGCCTTTTATAGGCAGCCTTGCACAGCAAAAGCAACACAGCCAGCACGCCTGGCGCACAGCTAAAGGCGCAGCTGCCGCAAATGCCGCTACAGCCTGCTCCCTGCGTCGTAATGCCGCTCACGGGAATGCCCATGCCCACTGCAAAATTAATAAGCCTTGCCTTCATAACCGCTTCCTCCCATAGCTTATAGCCTTCACCGGACAGCTGTGCTGACACACGCCGCAGCAAATACAGTTATGCCTGCTTATCACTGCACGTCTGTCTGCCAGCGTCACAGCCTGCATCGGACATTTTTTCACACATTGACCGCAGCCAATGCATTCGTTGACAGCCACACGCATGCGCAATACAAACGGCAGCCTGCAGCCTAAAGCGTGTACCAGGCTCTGCGCCGCCCCCACAGGACACAAAAAATTGCAAAAGCCGCGTCCGCCCTTCGTAAAGAGGCCAAAGACCACAACCCACAAAATGGAGGTTAACAACAAGCTTGAACTTAACGAGATAAAGTATCCCTGCGTATAATAATTGGCCAGCAAATCGAATAAAAAGAAGTTGCAGTACGCACAGGCCAAAATGCCGCCAAACAGCGGTGCCAGGCAAAAGCCTGCCAGCATACCATAGCGGAGGGGAGCGATTTCGGTATAGCTGCGCCAATTAATCTGCAACCTTTCGGGAACAAGCTTAGCCAGATATTCTGTAAAGGCTCCCGCAGGACACAGCCGGCCGCAAAACAGCGGGCCCCAAAAGAAGGCGCCCACCAATAGCAGCAGCGTGCTGATAACGCTCACGGGCGCATAGTGAAAAAGCTGCCCGTCCAGAATATGCTCTATTGGTATGCGCAGGCACAGACTATGAATACTTTGTGCCTGCCACGAACCATAAACCAGGTAGTGTATGACACGTGTAAATAGCGCCGCCGGCGCATAAAACAGCACAAAGCCCACGGCATAGCCTGCAAGCCGCTTCAGATTGTACAGCATATACCTCACCTCTATAACAGGCAGGGAGAAAGACTCCCTCTCCCTGCCATTAGTAACAAAAAACAAATCAGGCAATTTTTATTAGAAGCTGTAGCGCAGGCCAACGCTATAGGTCCTGCCAGGAGTTATATCGCTGCAATAAAATTCCCTGTCAAACAGGTTATTGATAGCAAATTGTAGCGTGGTATTCTTGGCAATGTCATAATTGATAGCGGTGTTAACAATAAAGAAAGCATCCTCGGAGCCATATTCACCGGTCACCGTATCGGCAGTGTTACGCTCGCTGACGTACTGACATTCCAGCAGGGCGTTCCAATTAGCATGAGTGTAGTTTACGCCTGCATGCAGCAAATGCTTGGGAACATCCAGCGGAACGCTGCTGGCCGTTGTCTGGCTGGTGCCTGCAACCTTTGCCTTGTCCAGCCTGCCCTGCTGCCAGGTGTAGTTAAAATAAGCCTTCCAGTTATCATCAAAGGCATGGTTGATTTCAAATTCCACGCCCTTTCTGGTTTCCTGGTTAAAGTTAGCATATTTCTTGGTTTGAGTACCGTCTGCATTATTGAAGGTAGCACCGGCAATCTTGTCATCTGTCTTAATGCGGAACAAGGATAAAGCAAAATTGGTTTTTTCATCCAGCTTTTTCTTCATGCCGACCTCATAAGTATCCGAGGTTTCAGGCTCAAGATTGGGATTAGCCTGGTAACTGGATGTAGTTGAACCACCACGATATACCTGATACAACGGCGGTGGATTAAAGGAATGGCCATAGGACACAAAATAGCTTGTATTGTCGTCTTCCTTAAAGTTAAAGGCAATCTTGGGGCTGATTTCGCTGTAGGATGCTTCTGCATGCTGCGCAGTATATTTTTCTGCACCTGTTCCTTTATCATACTCCGTAGTGCTGCCATCCATTTTCTTATATTTGTCATAGCGCAGACCCACGTACATAGTAACAGGGTCACTAAATTTATATTCATCCTGCACAAAAACGGCGTAGTTTTTGCTCTTGCCGCCATTTTTGCTCTGCAGACCGTTATTATACTGACTGCCGTCAATAGAAGAATGATTGTGCCAGTTTTTGAGCGTGCGTACATACTGGTCAAAGCTTTCCTGACGATAATCCGCACCCACGACGATGGTGTGCTTGCCGATATTTTCCCAGGCCTTCTGCAAATCCAGGCTATAGGTCTTGCTGGGATAGTAGGAATCTGTGCCGCCACCATTCCAATCAATGGTTTTAGCACCGCTCGGCGAGCTGTAGCCATTACGCTTGATATTTAAATAGCCAAAATTAACGTTGAACTTATTAGCCTCGTCATTATAAGCCAATGTATGCATGTCCGATTCCTTTTTGCCATCATAGCCAAGATAAGAGGAGCTTAAGGACGGAGCGATAAATTTGCCGTTGCCAAGGTCAATGTTACCGGAAAATACCGGCTTGCCATTGACCGCAATGGTTGACCACGGAGTGCCATATTTATAAGTGCTTTCTGCCTTCGTAAAGGTATATTTTAACGATTTGTCAGCATCAAAATTGTATTTAAAGTTGGCAGTAAAGTTTTCGTTTTCCCATTGCTTATCACCCCTGCCACCATAAATATATTTGCCGTTGCGCAGTTGCGGCGGCACGGCATCAGGCGTAATAAGATTTTTTGTATCTGTTTTAATAGCAGAAGCAGCACCTGTATAAAGATAGTTTTTGTAGCCATCAGACTTGCGGTTTTCATAGCCCACGCCAAAGCTGATTTTATCATTTGCTTTTACGTCAACATAGGCAGCCTTTTTCCAGGTGTTGTTGCTGCCGTAATTCAGTACGATGTTTGCATGCGCGCCCTTGGCAGTTTGCTCCTTGGTAATGATGTTAACCACCGCACCTACAGCACGTCCGCCGTAAAGGGAAGAGCCTGCGCCCTTGGCCACCTCAATACGGGCAATATTTTCTACGGGCAGCATCTCCCACTGCACTTCGTTGTTATGTGCCGAATTCATAGGCATACCATCAACAAGCACCAAGATATTAGTTGAGGAAAAGCCTCTGATTTCCAAGGAACCGGCACTGCCATAAGAAGGTGACTGACTCATATACACACCCGGCAAGGTCTGCAATGCTTCAGGCACGGTCTTGATATTTCTTTCTGCGATATCCTTGGCAGTAACCACGCTAACGCTGGAGGGAACCTCCTGAATCTGCTTCATCGTTCTCGTCGCAGTTACAACCAATTCATCAAGGTTGTATTCTTGGATTTCTTCAGCGAATACTGTCGTCCCCCCCCTGTAGTACACAACTGCATATCAAGGCAGTCATCAACAAGCCTTTTCTTCCTAACTTCTTCACAAATATTCCTCCATTCACTCATCTCCAGGAATCAATGTGCGTAGAGCGCCGCTTAAATTATTGCTACTAAATTTCAATACGCATATCATCCTGTGTTGCTCATTATAATGGGTATAGTGAGTATATAGTCAAGTAAAAGCAACTAAAAATTCAAAAAAATACTTGTTGAGGACTTTATGAAAACATTTTAGCTAAATTCGCAGCTAATCCAAAAGCCCCCGCAGGCTCACACCTACGGGGGCTTTTATCATCGCTGATCACAAAACAAACAAATCCACAGCCATCCAGCCGACAAATAATACTAAAAGCGGATACAAGTCCTGCATAACGCTTACCTCCCTAATGCACTAAAGGTTACATCATCTTCGTTATGCTTATAGTACCAGCCGTATATTAAATCTAACTGAAGCTCTGCGTAAAATCCGTGTTATTTTTCCAGCTTATATTTTGTCTTCAAATCGGCAATATGCGCCTCCAGCGACTGCGTATCGCTAAAGCCACAGCAATATTCCAGCACCTGCACAGCCTGCGGCGCATGCCTTTTGACGGCGGCAAAGTAAGCCTTCCAGTCAATATCTCCCTGTCCCACAGGCAGATGTGCGTCGCCGCTGCCATCGTTGTCATGGATATGACAGGCCACCAAACGGCTGCCCAGGGCCTGCACCACCGCCGGGATATCCCAACCATTGACGTGTGCGTGACCTGTATCAATCAGCGCGCCCGCCTGCGGAAAGATATCAAACAGCGCCATATATTCGCCCAAGTCAAAGAGCACATTGCCCTTAGTGCGCAAGCCCACGTTTTCGATGAGCACCTTCACGCCGTAGCTCTTGCCCAGGCTGATAACCTGACGCAGACGGCGGATGACGCGCGCTTGTAAAATTTCCTTTTCACCCTCAATAGCCTCGTTAGTATGCACCACCACAAAGCCGGCGTTACATTTTTGCGCATAGGCAAAGGTCTTTTCAAAAATCTTAGCATAGCCCTTCTGCTTGGCGGCCGCCAGGTTTACCGCCACACAGGGAGCGTGAATGGACAGGGCGCGCTCACCCCAGTCCTCCACCTGCTGGTTCCAATAATAATCCTTACCAAATTCATAAAAGAATTCAATGCCATACTGCTTATCCAGCGCCGCCATTGCAGCCTTAGGAAAGCCCGGAAAGAGCAAATCACTAACCTCAAATTGCATTTTCTTCACCATCCTTATTTAGCGTTTGCCAAATTTTCACCTGTTTCTGCATCAAACAGGCAGACATTTTGCCAATCAAAGTCAAAGCCGCGGACAGCCTCCAGCGCGATGCTCTGGTTGCTGTCCTGCAGATAAAAGCCTTCTCCCGAAGGCAGGCGCAGGGTAACAGTTTTGAGGTTGCCTGTGTTTTCGACAAACTCCACCCTACCGTTAATCATAGCACTTTCAAAGCGCGGTTGGCAAGCCTCGGGACGCAGGCCGAAGATCACCCTGCTGCGTGCGCCGACTTCGGCTATACGCCCAGCAGGCAGGCTCATGGCGCTGCTGCCCACGATGATTTTGCCGTCCATTACATCCGCCTGCAAAAGGTTCATCGCAGGCGAGCCGATGAAGCCTGCAACAAAGGTGTTGGCAGGATGATGATAAATGTTGGCAGGAGTATCAATCTGCTGGATTTTGCCCTGGTTCATAACGGCGATGCGATGCGCCACGGTCATCGCCTCAATCTGGTCGTGGGTTACATAAACCATGGTAGGCCTAAACATTTCGTGGATTTTTACCAGCTCGGTGCGTGCCTTCTGGCGCAGCTTGGCGTCCAAATTAGACAGCGGCTCGTCCAGCAAAAAGTACGGTGACTGCTTTACCAGTGCACGGCACAGGGCGACACGCTGCTTTTGGCCGCCGCTCAGCTCGTGCGTCTTTTTATTTTCGTAGCCTTCAAGGTGCAAAATCTCCATGGCCTTGCGGGTGCGGCCTTCAATTTCTGCCTGGGGCAGCCTTTGCAGCTGCAGGCCAAAGGTGATGTTTTCCCACACCGTCAGATGCGGAAAGAGGGCGTAGCTTTGAAACACCATGGCAATGTTGCGCTCACCCGGGGCGATGTCGTTCACCACGCGCCCGTCCATAAACAGCTGGCCGGCGGTGATTTCCTCAAAGCCTGCAATCATGCGTAGCGTAGTGGTCTTGCCGCAGCCTGAAGGTCCGAGCAGTATCAGGCGCTCGCCTTTTTTTATCTCCAGATTTAAATCGTTGATAACGATGTTTTTGCCATAGGCCTTTTGTACCTGGCTGAATATAATACTGTAATCATTCTTTGCGTTGTCCATCTTTTTATCCTTTCACGCCCGATTGCATAAATGTGTTGATAATAAACCTTTGGCAGAAGCCGTAAAGCACCAGCGGCGGCAGGCTTGTGAGCGTGGCCACGGCCATGGCGATGCCCCATTCGCTGCCACCCTCGGCGCTGATAAACATCTGCAGCGCCAGCGGCAGGGTCAGGTTAGCCTTATCCTGTAAAATCAGCAGCGGCCAAAAATATTCGTTCCAGCTGTTGATGAAAAACAAAATGGAAATCGCCAGGATTGACGGTTTAATCAAAGGCAGGATAACCTTAAAAAGCACCTGGTGCGGCCTGGCGCCGTCCAAAATAGCAGCTTCGAGCAAGGGCTTAGGAATGCTGCGCATCGTCTGGCGCATCAAAAAGATGCCCATGCCATCCACCAGTCCCGGCAGCATAACGCCATAGGGTGTGTCCAAAAGCCCCAGCCTCGACATCATCAGGTAGTTGGGCATAATCAGCACGGTGATGGGGATGAAGAAAGTCAGCAGCATACCGTTAAAAATAGTTTCCTTGTACTTAAAATTGTAATAGACAAAGGCAAAGGCCGCCAGCACGCTGGTCGCCGCCTTGCTCACCGTCACCACGATGGCGATATAAAAGGTGTTCCAAATATAGGTAAACAACGGAAAGTTTTCCAGCACCGTCAGATAATTATCAAAGGTAGGCGGAAACGGCAACGGATTGAGCGTGGATTCAAAAACCTGGTTCAAATCCTTCAGCGAGGTCGAAATCATAAAGACGATCGGCCAGAGCATTAAAAACACAGCAATCAGCAAAAACACATGCCAATACCATTCGTTTTGCAGCTTAGTTTTCATAGTACACCTTCTTTTCCAGATATTTGTTCTTCACAAAGAGGAAGAGCAGGTAGCAGACCATGGTGATAACCGCATAGGCTGCGCTAGTGCCTGCCTTGAAGAAGGTGAAGGCATATTGGTAGATGATGTAGACAAGGTTGCTGCTGCCCTGGTCCGGTCCGCCCTGCGTGAGCATGTTGACAGGCACAAGCACGTATTGCAGGCCAAAGACGACCGTAATCGTAAATACGTAAATCGCCGTAGACGAGGTCATGGGCAGAATGATTTTTTTGAAGATGACCCAGTTGGAGGCGTTTTCGAGCTTGGCTGCCTCAATCATCTCCTTAGGCACTGCCACCATGGCCGCCAGCATAACGATGAGGTTATAGCCAAACACCTTCCAGCCGATGATGGTGCAGATGGCGAAGATGACCAGGTAGTTTTCCTTAAACCAGCGCGGCGATTCCAGCCCCACGCCGCTAAGCACGATGCTTAAGGGTCCTGCCAGCGGATTATAGATCCACAAAAAGAGGATGCTTGCCACCGCCAGTGACAGCGTAGACGGCAAAAACAGCGCACTGCGATAGAAGGTCGTCCATTTGTGCACCAAATGTCCCAGCACGAAGGAATACAAATATGGCAGCACAAAGTTGAGCACCAACATAATCCCTACAAAAAGCACCGTGTTGATTAAAATTTTTATCAGCTCGGCCGACGCAAAGACGGTAGCAAAGTTTTCCAAGCCCACAAACTGCTTGGTGGGGCTAATCATATTCCACGAAAATACGCTCAGATAAATGTTCTGCACCAGCGGCCAGTAGTAAAAGATGAGGAAGAGCACTGCGGCCGGCAGCAGATAAAGCAGCGCCTCCTTGTTGTTTTTAGACATATGTGCCTCCTATTAAAAGAAGCTGCCGCTTAAGGCGGCAGCTCGCTTGTTGAACTTCTTACAGAAGCTTATTGATTTTTTCTGCGGTCTGGTGCAGTGCTTCGGCTGCGCTCATCTTACCGCTCAGGATGATGTCGCGTGCGTCAATCAGCAGCTGCTCTGCCTGCAGGCCGTTGGCACCGGGGAAGCTTGCCCATTTGGTAACCTTAGGCATTTCTGCAAGTGCCATCTTGATGTTGGGGTTTTCGTCAGCCAGCTTCTTGAAGCCCTGCGGGTCATCAGCTACGCCCTTGCGCGGCGGCAGGTAACCGGTGCCGGTGCTCCATTTAGCAAGTGCTTCGGGAGATTCCAGGTACTTGATGAATTCAACAGCAGCCTTTTGCTTGTCTGCATCCTTAGAAAAGACCATCAGGAAGTTGCCGCCGGCAGGAATCTTGGTTTCCTTGCCCTCGAAGGCCGGGAAGGGAACTGCCCTTACTTTAAATTTAGCACTCTTTTCAAAGTTAGCACGCTTGCCAATGGTGGTGCACACCATGCCCAGCTTGCCGCTGATGTAGGCCTGGAAGCCTTCCTCATTGGTGGCGTGCAGGCCGCTGCCGTCCTTTACCATATCTGCAATCACCTGGTAGGCTGCAGCAGCTTCCGGGCTATCAAAGCCGGCCTTAACCTTGCCGTCAACCTTGGTCAGCATGCTGCCGCCATTAGATTCAATCAAGGCCTGCTGGGTCCAGTTATCAGCATATTCCTGCATAAAGAAGCCCATGTTGCCAGTCTTTTCTTTAATCTGCTTGGCTGCTGCAGTAACCTCGGCCCAGGTTTTGGGCGGATTTTCGGGATCCAGGCCAGCCTGCTTCAGAATATCCGGATTATAGAACAGCACCGGTACGCTCACAGAATACGGCAGGCCGATCTGCTTGCCATCCTCGGTCTGTGCCAGGGCCAGCACGTTCGGCAGGTAGTTGTCCTTCATAAAGTTGGCGTCGCCTGCGGTCTTAAAGGCCTCGTTCAAATCGGTATATTTAAAATTTTCGGCTGCGTAGTTCAAAAAGGAATAGCCCATCTGCACTACGTCAGGATTCTTGCCGGAGGCCATTGCTGCCTGCAGGTTCTGGGTCAGACCCTTGTACATATCCGGGTTATATTTTTCTACGACCTCGATGTTAGGATGCGTTTTATTAAAATCGGCAACCAGTTCCTTTACGGTTGCACCGCCAAAGCTTTCGGCTGCAACGTGCCAATATTCAATCTGCACCTTTTTTCCTGTATCAGCACTTTTCTTTTCACTGCCACAGCCAACGATTGCTGTAGCTACCAGCAGGGAAACCATAGCTGCTGCCAAAACTTTTTTCAATTTCATTTCCATTCCTCCGTTTGCTTGTCACATACGCAATATTTGTTGCTTACAATATCTACAACGTGCCTTTATTGTAACTGACGAATGTTAAATCCAAAGCAGCCTTGTGGTTAAATCCATGTAAAAATCTTTACACTAGTATTTTGGTAGTCTTTCCCGTGTATAAAAAGCATTATCTTGTCTTTTCCCGCTTGACAGTGGACATAAACAATATTCTGTATATTATCATTACGCAAATGTATGCAAAATAACCTATTGACATTTACATTTTTATCACTTATACTTAACGCATAGACAAACAAGTGGCAATGAAGCCTGGATGCACAAAGCTTGCATCCAGGCTTTTTAGATACAAAACGCCAAGATGTCTATACAAAACTGCCTGATAAATAAAGATAATAGATAAACAAAAGGGCAGAGAAAAATAAAGGAGCTGATTTATAATGAGGGGTAAATTATTCAAAACAATGGCAGCAGCAATCTGTGCTGCAAGTATCTTGATAACCGGCTGTGGCGGCAGTGACAAGGGCGGCAGCGCCGACACCATCAAAATTGGTGCCATCGGCGAAATGACCGGCGGCAACGCCTCCTACGGCACATCAATGATGCGCGGCTTCAACCTGGCAGTGAAAGAGATTAACGCTGCCGGCGGTGTCAACGGCAAAAAAATCGCCCTGGTCGAGGCTGATACCAAGAGCGAGCCTGCCGAAGCGGCCAATGCCATGAGCAAGCTGATTAACCAGGATAAGGTATCCTTCGTCAGCGGCATCTTCACCAGCTCCAGCGCCATCGCGGCCTGCAACATCAGCGAAACCGCCAAGGTTCCCTACCTGGCAGTTGGTGCCACCAACCCCGCTGTAACAGTCGCCAAGGATGGCAGCACCAAACCCAATACCTTCCGCGTCTGCTTTATTGACCCCTTCCAGGGCACTGTTGGCGCAAACTTTGTTACTAACGAGCTAAAAGCAAAAACTGCCGCTATCTACATTGATAACAGCAGTGATTATTCTAAAGGCCTGGCCGACTTCTTCAAAAAATCCTTTACAGCAAACGGCGGCAGCGTTGTTGCCGAAGAAGCCTACCTGCAAAAGGACACCGATTTCAAAGCAGTTCTGACCAAGATTAAGGCCACCAATCCCGAGATCATCTACGTTCCCGGCTACTATGAGGAGGTTGGCAAAATTATTAAGCAGGCACGTGAGCTTGGCATCACCGTTCCTATTGTCGGCGGCGATGGCTGGGACAGCCCCAAGCTGCCGGAAATTGCCGGTGCAGCCGCTTTGAACAACACCTACTTCACCAACCACTATTCCCCGGATTCCGATTCTGCTGAATCCAAGGCCTTCGTTGCCGCCTTCGAAAAGGAATACAACCAAAAGCCTGACGCTCCCGCAGTTCTTGGCTACGATGCCCTCAAGCTGATGGTGGACGCCATCAAACGCGCCGGCGACACCGACCCTGCAAAGGTTTCTAAGGCTTTGGCCGAAACAAAATCCTTTAACGCAGTAACCGGTGCCCTTGCCCTCAACGACAAGCACGACGCAGTCAAGAGCGTAACCATCATCAAATTCCAGGATGGCAAGCAGGCCTACTGCGCAACCGTTAATCCCTGATTCCCTCTCCCATCCGGATAACATCTCCCATCCGGAAAATTGCACAAAGACCGTCCGTAGCTCCAACATGCGAACGGTCTTTTTTAATGGGTGAAAAGCTTGCTGCGCCCCAATAAAAAAGCTGTCGCACTGCCTCCTTACGGACGAACAATGCGACAGCCATATTTTGCTGCTATCTAACTACTATTTAGCTTGCTGCTGTACAAAAATGGGTGAGCTCCAGGCGGCGTTGCCGTTAGTCTGCAGCACCTTGACCCAGTAAGCGTGCTCCTTGCCTTCAACAGGCAGGGAAATTTGCTCCTGCAGCTTGTTGTATGCGCAATACTCCTCCTTGGGAATTCCACAGAAGGCTGCTTCCATTTCCAGCTTCAGGTTGAGTCCGCCCATGTCCTTGCTAAAGCCATGTTCAATGATTTCCTTATAGCTGGCGCTGGCACTGCCTGCCAGCGAGCTGAATTTGATTTCGGTGTTTTCGTCGCCTTCAATTTCCAGGATGAAGCCATCATAATCTCCAGAGGTGGACGATGTAAACTTCAAATACTTATCCGACTTAATCACAACGCCCTGGTCAATGCGGTCAAAGGCATATTTTTGCGCCTGCAACAGCTTGCCGCCTGCCACGTAAATAACACCGTCCCACTTTTGCGACTTGCCACGACCGCGGTAGACCACGCCGCTCCAGCGGATGCGGATGCGTTTTCTATCACGCGGCAGACAATTTTTTTCGTAAACCTTTTGGTCCCAGTCAAAAACCTCCAGCCTTTCTATAGGGTACGTTCCCGCCGCCTCCACTACAAGCGGTGCGGCGGCAGGCACGCTCCCCGCATCACCCATCGCCAGGCCGCCCAGCGAGGTGTTGACATACACCCTGTCAAAGGTAGACGCATAGCAATGTCTTGCCTTGATAGCCTTCCACACAGCCTCCTTGGTCAGCGCTTCGGCATAAACACCGGTAAAGCCGCTGGCCACGTCAAAGGCGCCCGAGGCCGACTTTCCATGGCCGCTCAAGGGATAGGACAGACCAACGCGGCAGGTATGGTCATCGCTGGCGGCGATAAAGCCTACATGCATATGGCGCTGCATAGCGTCAAAGGCGAACCACTCAAAGGTGCCATGGTGCGAATGAATCTCAATAACGCTGCTGTAATCATAATTGAAATAGTCCAAATTAGCGTAACGGCCGCCAATGTGCGGAATCAGGAGCACGTCCTGACGCTTGTCCAGCTTGGCGTGCAGCTCGGTGATGGGGTTGGCATTGTTTTTATTATCCACACTGGTGGCAGTCCAGTTGCTGCTGGGATAGAAATCGGCGTTATCATGCAAAAAATACACGTTATGGTCACCGCCCTGCGGCGTAGTGCCCGACCATTCATAGCCAAGGTAGACGAGGAACTTGCCTTCCTCGTTAAATTTTTTGGTATAGCTGCGGATATCGGCCCAGGTTGCGTCCGACACCTCAAAATCGTTACCCTGCCAGCCGGTAAACTGCACGCAGGCCTTGTCGCGGGCAAAGGAATAATAATCCTCCAGCATGCCTGTCCCCACAGTCTGGCGCGTCTGGCCGTGCATATCGCCCCAATACAGGCGCTTGGCAGGTGCCAGCTCTGCCTTAGAGGCGTTGCTGTAGGCCAGATAGCCATGCTCCGCATCGCTAATCTGCAGGTTCCAGAAGCCTGCTTCGTCAATCACGCAGCCGTCAAGCTTGAGGGCGTTGCTGCTTGTGCCGTCAAAATGCACGCTTGCGGGAATATTATGTCCCTGCACGCCCTTGAGCGATAGCTGCACATCACCCACGTATTTGTCTGTGGGATTGCCAAATTCATCCAGCGCCCTGATGGCGATAGCAAAGGGCTCGCCCACCTTGACTGTAGCAGGCACGACTGCCTGGATTTCGTGATGATAGGAGGGTACAATCTGCAGCTTGAGGCGCTGCGGCATTTCCTCGTAGCGGCTAGTGCCGCAGGGATCCAAAAACACGCGGAATTCGTGCTCGCGCTCGCAAAAGGACTGGGCGCGCATGCCCAGGCTGCCCTGTGAGGTATCACCCAGAGTAATAGTAATTTTGTCACCCTTTTTGATATAACCGCGATAAACGTCAATTAAAATGCTGTTGCCAAAGGAACGCACAAATTTATTATAGCGTGCCTTCACCAGGCAGTCGCCTGTCGTTGTCACCGTAGTAAAGCCAGGCTCGCTGCCCTCGTCAAACTGCGGCGTATCCCAGTCACTGACGCTTTTCCACGCCACGACCAGCGTGCCGCCGTCATCAATGCCATATTCACCTGCGGTAAAGGTAATCGTCCAGGTAGAAAATTCGCCGGCGATAACCTCACGCTGCGGAGCAAGCTCCACTGTTCCCATATATTCCTTATTTAAACGCATTTTTTACCTCCTACATAACCAGGAAAATAATACCTACAACAAATAGATAAATGCAATACGGTGCCGAATAGAGCATCGACCGCAAGGGGTTAACAGGTCTGCCGATGATGGCACCCACCAGGCCGGCGATGATGAAGGTGTTCATATCACACGGGGGAAAGCCCTGTCCTGCCATGGCCAGATGCGCGCTGGCAAGCGAGATGTTGAGCGGCGTAATACCAATCGCCGTCCATGCAGGCGCCAAAATCGGCACCAGCATGCCCTGCGCTGTGCTCTGCCCACCGGTCAGCATGCCTGCTACCAGCAGTGCCGCCGCACCGCCAATAATCAGCAGCGAGCTATTAAGGCCCTTGGCCCAGGCCGCAATAGCGGCGTTCTGACCGCCAAGCTGAAAAGCGCCCAAGAAGAATGCCGTCGCCACCAAAATAACCTCCGGCTCAATAATCGCCTTCATCTGCATTTTGAGCTTGGCACCCACGGTTTTGAGCAGACCGGGAGCGATGAGGATATTGGCGACAATGGCAAACAGCATCGCCATAACGATGTTATGCACAATTTTGCCGGCAAACGGCACCTTGGCGATGGCTGCGAACAGCGTCGCCTTGCCAAACGGCACCAGGCTCAAAAGATACTTGGGCAGGTTAAACTTGAGCGCAGGGATGCTGTTGAGCATAACCACCAAAATCAAAACGAAAATTGGGATGAGCTTCACCCAGTTGCTGCGGAAGATCTCCCAGGCGCTCTCCTTAGGTATGAGGTGTGCAGGCAGAGAATATTTATCACCTATATATACCTTGCAAAAGAAGAAGGCGATCAGCACCAGGCCGATGCCCACGCTGACATAGCTAATCAGCAGCGCCTGATGCTCATCCACGCCCACAAGACCGCAGGCCAGGATAATGGCGTTCGATACAGGCGGCATCATACCACCCATGGACGCGCCTGTTACAACAATCGCGCAAATCAAATCCGGTTCAATCTTCATTTCATCCATCGCCGGCACAATCAACAGGCCGATTACAGCACCAACCGCGGCCACCGTACCCATCAGCGAACCACCAAAATACAATGCTACCAAGGTCGCCAGCACCAGCCCCTGCGGCGTTTTGCCCCACAGCGCGCGCAAAATGTTCAGCACGACGCCCATGGCACCGCTTTCAATCTGCAGCGCCGAAAAGATGGCGCCAAAGATGATAATAAAAAAGATAAAGGCGATTGAATCCATGCTTTTGAGCCAGGGCGCAAACCACGCTGACGGGTCATGTGCTCCGCCCAGCCACAAGGATAAAAGCCCTGCGCCCAAAAACGCCAGCGTCAAATTGCCGCCAATCAGCGGCAGTCGCTTAAGCGTACTGACGATAATCAGAAACGCTATCGGTATCAAAACAATTTCCACAATTTCCATCCTCCCTTAAAAAACAAGCAAACACATCCATGTTAACTTCTTGTGCTTTTACTTGTTTTTTGCTACTAATATGTAAATTATAGTTTATCATACACTGTTAGTAAAATACTTTTTCTTATAACCAGTTTAACCTTTTGGTTATACAAAGGATGAAAGTGTGCTATAATCATGCCAGTACCTTATTTTTCCATAAAAAGGAGTTTGGAGCATGAATGCCAACAACATCAAAAATTTTCATACCGTAGTGGAGCTAAAAAGCCTGGTGGCAGCAGCCGATTATTTGCATATTTCGCAGCCGGCCCTGTCCAAAAGCATCAAAAACCTGGAGGCCGAAATCGGCTGTCCGCTGTTTGTGCATGCCAAAAACAAAATGCAGCTTAACGAAAACGGTCAGCGTTACTATAATTTTACCAAGCAGTATTTTTCGCGCCACCAAAAGCTGGTGCAGGAGCTGCGCGAGGGCAGCGGCATCAATTCCCCCAATCTCAATATCACCTTCAGCTCGGCGGGCAACATCATCCCCCTGCTTATCCACGATTTTAAGCTGCAATACCCGCACAGCAATTTTACGCTCAAAACCAACGTGCCCAAAATCATTGACACCAATTCGCACTTCACCTTTCTGGCTGCACGCGAGCTCATTACCGCGCCCCACTACAGTCTGCTGCTCAAGGAGCCGCTCTACCTGACGCTGAGCCACGAAAACCCTTTAGCGCGCCGCAGCAGCGTCCGCCTCGCCAGTCTGGCGCAGGAGGTGTTTTTATCTCCCGGCAAAAGTAACGACATGTTTGCTATCCAGCGTCATTATTGCCAGCTGGCAGGCTTTACGCCACAAATGGATAATATTATTGAAAAAAACAACGTGCTTTTGACGCTCATCAGCCTGAATATGGGGGTAGCGCTTATGCCGCAGCTGCGCCACACTGCCTTTGACGACCAGCAGATCACGCAGCTGTCCATCAGCGATATTCCCTGCTACCGCTACATTTATATGGTAGAAAACGAAAACGTCTACCAGACGCAGCTGGCTCAAAGCTTTAAGCGCTTTTGCCTGGCCTACGATTACAGACAGATCAAATAAAGCAAAACGCCCCCTGCCGCACTGCCTTTCACCTTCGCAGTACGCCGGGGGACGTTTGTTTTAATTTTTTTCGTAAAAACCATTAGCACTCAATGTACGCCATGTAGCATACATTGTTTCGTAGTTGTCTTTTATAAACTTTTGAATAGCAAAAATTTCTCTATCCTTTAATCTACCACGTGCTGTCAATTTGGAACTACCGTCACTCCGAACAAAGAATTTTGCCGATCCAGGTTCAGTAAGCTCTTCATCGCTGGCGTGCACATGCATACATTCAACAACGCAATGAGCTGTAAAATAAAGATAATATCCACAAATTTTAAAAGGAAAGTACTTAGGCATTCAAGCTCTCCTTTAACAAATCCTTATTACGGTTATAATATTTCATCACAATATCATCTTCTTCATCAGTCATTACGGACTCTACAAGCTCATCATTTTGAATAACCGCTGTTTTTGCTAAATTGCTCAAATCAGTTATTTCTATATAATCTCCTAATACCTTATAGGCATATCCGGCAACAATCATGTCTGCACTGTCTGCAATTTCTGCTACGCTCATGCAACCCTGACCTCCTTAATATTATCAAAAATATTTTTTGGTAACCGCAGACGTTTGGCAATATACCGCAAATCAATGTATTCCTCTACCGGAACATCTAATGTGGAATATTTTGCCATACACTCTATATAGCCTTTATTCCATTTAATTATGGAAATATATTTTTGCAAAAAAGGCGATGTCTTGAATTTTATCTGCAAATCGCCGATTTTAAAAATGCTAAACTTATCCGTGTTAGTCAGGATAGCAATCATACTATACTCCCTCCTTTGGCAACCTATAATATAATACTTTCTTAAATTTAGTATAACTATGTAGAGTAAAACGGTCAAGAGAGCGAATATAATTATATTTTTACACAAGCAAAACGCCCCCTGCCGCACTGCCTTTCACCTTTGCAGTACGCCGGGGGCGCTTGTCATTTACGCTTATTTACCAAAATAGCTATTATAAATCTGCTTGTATTCACCGCTGCGTTTTACCTCCTGCAGCGCATCGTTCATTTTCTTTTCCAGGTCGTTGTTACCGCGGGCAACGGCGATGCCAATTTTGTCGGCATACAGCACGTTGTCGCCGGCAAATTTTGCCTTGTCGGCATAGTTGTGGGCAATAAAGAAGCTTGCTGCTATCTTAGAAGCTACTAATGCGTCAGCCTTACCCTCGGCCACCAGCTTAATACCTGCCTCGGTGTCCTTCACGGGAATAACCTTTTGCGCCTTAGCCTTGCTTTCTACCATCTGCAGGCCATAGCTGCCATCCTCGGCAGCAACAACCTTGCCCTCCAAAGCGGCAAAATCATCACCCAGGGAAGAAGCCTTGGCAACAACCACCTTGTAGCCGTCCTCAACATAAGGCTCGCTAAATTCGGCAATACGCTCACGCTCAGGGGTAATGCTTATGCCGGCAATAGCAGCATCATATTTTTTCTCCTGCAGGCCGTTAAGGATGTCCTTAAAATCAACGTTGATAAATTCCACCTTGTCATAGCCCATACGCTTGGCAACAGCGTTCATCAGCTCCACGTCAAAGCCTGTGTGGGCCTTGCTCTGCTCCTGATAAAACTCAAAGGGAGGGAAGTTGGCATCCGTCGCCACCTTCAGCACCTTGGCGGCAGCCACGTCCGCTGCCTTCTTTTCACCGCCGCCACAGCCGGCGATCGCCAAAGCCATAACTACGCAAAACATCAGCATTAAAATTTTCTTCATAACCTACAACCTCCGCAACTTTAGTGTTATTAATAAGCCGTACGAATTATTACTATAGCTCTATTATAACGCTACGTGCGCAAATGTCAATATGTATTCATATGAGAAGTTAATAAAAAAGCCACTGCCCCGCCTCCCCTGCCATTACAGCAGCAGGAAGCAGAGCAGCAGCTCTTAGTAATACCTGTTTAATTCAGCAGCATGTGCCGTTAAATTAGAAGTTGATTTGCAGACGGCTCCAGATTACGCGATCGTTAAGATCGGATTCCTTACCCTTCAGATCATAGTAGTCAATGTTGTAAACAATGTTTTTAGCCAGAGCGTAGTTTGCACCAACGTTATAGCCCTTGAAGCCCTCGCTTGCGAAATAATCGTAGTCACCAGTCTTCATGGTGTGGGCAACAAAGGTGCCAACACCTTGGTTATAGTAGTTGGCCCACAGGCCCCAGCTACCAGCCTTAGCTTTGTTAGCACCCTTGTAAGCCAAGCCAATTACATAGCCATCAGTGTCAACGTCTTTGTAATCAGTTACAATATCATCATCATCAAGGTCAGAGTTCAAATAGGTACCGCTCAGGGTTACATCGCCCATTTTATAAGCTGCACTTACGTTCCAAACACCATTATCCTCGCCTTTCTTTGCATAGTGAGTTGTTACACTATCAACACCAAGGCTGTCTTTGAATTTGTCATAGCCAACGCTCAAGGACAGATTGCCTGCCTTTGCGGACAGGGAAGCACCATATACTTCATCATAATTGTAGTTGTAATCGGTAGTTACAGGTTTGCCATAATAAGCATTAACCTTAACTTCCTTGCCATAGGAAACGCCAACATATTCAGCGGTATCATCATACAGGAAGCCATTAGCCAAGGTCAGGTCAGTCTTGCCGGCAGTAACAGCCAAGCCACCCAGACGGCCGTTTACCCAAGCTTGGTTAAATTTAGTATCTTCTTCGCCACTGTTAGCCTTTTTGCCATTGAATTCCTGGTTGTTTTCCAGACGGCCAGTGTAGGACCAGTCATCGTTGATTTGTCCATTGATATAGATACGGGAACGCAGGCGATTTTTAGCCACGCCACCGTTTTTAGCCTTCCAGTCGCCTTGACGGCTTGCATATTCATAACGAACCTGACCGGTGATCTTTACATTGTCAGCCTTCTTTTCCAGGTTAGCAACGCGCACACCCAGGTTATCCAGCTCTTCGGCAAATTCTGCAGCCAGCTTGTCAACGTTAGCACCCTTTGCCATTGCTTTAGCAACGATTTGTGCCATTTCGTAACGGGTCATCAGCTTGTCGCCACCAAAGGTGCTGTCGCCATAGCCTTCGATTACGCCGGCAGCAGCCAGCTTGTTGATGCTGTCATAAGCCCAATGGCCGGCAGGAACATCACTGAACGGATTTGCGGCATAGGCAGAGGCGGTTACGCCCAGAGCCATAGCCATTGCGAGTACTAAGGATTTTTTCATTTTGTTCACTCTCCTAAGAAATTTTCGTGCTGTTATCAGGAACCTTTCCGCAGTGCAAAGTCGTTCCTAATACTTCAGCTACGCACCTTATTATATACTAGTATTATTCAATTTGCAACATGATGCTAATACATATTTTACCGTTTCTGATTATATATAACCGTTAAGCATAACTTTTATATAAAATTA
This sequence comes from Ruminococcus intestinalis, assembly GCA_963657675.1. Classification (GTDB taxonomy): domain Bacteria; phylum Bacillota; class Negativicutes; order Acidaminococcales; family Acidaminococcaceae; genus Phascolarctobacterium_A. The sequence goes on along the minus strand of CAVKMV010000009.1, from coordinate 16,477 downwards.
TTTTCCCTCAACTTTTAGTATTCTCAAAGTGATTTTACTATAACTTTATTTACAGAAAATAGTATCAAAACGGTCTGCCTGCCACCCTTTGACAGCAAAAGCTTGCTGCCTTCAGCAGTTAGCCACTGCCACCTACTGGCGCTGGTTAGCTGGTGCATTTTATTATAGATACAGCATATAAAAAATAACAAAATATTTTTAGGAAATACTTGACAAAGCCTTCGCTAACAGCTTATACTACAGATAATCTCTTTGCACTGCAATTTAGCTACAGTACAAACTGATCAGGCGATAAACCTCCTGCTGAGGTTTTTGCAGCCGGGCCCCTTGGGCAGCAGACCTTAAGCATAACGTCTGCGGGACAGTTAACTACTATCTCGCAGGCGTTTTTATGCATAAACGGCCTGCACGGATGCAAAGACCACATAGGAGGTTTTTTATTATGAAATTTGAAAACGAAGCCGAACGCATTGCCATGATCGTTTCGGTGAACAGCATTATCGGCAACCTTATTTTATCCCTGGGCAAGCTCATCGCCGGCTTTATGGCGCAGTCCGCAGCTATGATTTCTGACGGCATCCATTCCGCCTCAGACGTATTTGGCACCCTCATCGTTATGGCAGGCGTCAAGTTCTCCAACAAGGCCTCGGACGAGGAGCATCCTTACGGCCACGAGCGTCTGGAATGTGTGGCAGCCATCATTTTGGCCACCATTTTGACGATGATCGCACTGCTCATCGGCTACAGCGGCTACGAAAAAATCACCGCCGACACCGCAGAGCTTGTAATCCCCGGCCAGATGGCACTGTGGGCCGCAGTCATCTCCATCGTCGTCAAGGAAGCAATGTTCTGGTACACCCGCAACGCCGCCAAAAAAATCAATTCCGGCGCCCTGATGGCCGAAGCCTGGCATCACCGCAGTGACGCCCTTTCCTCCATCGGTGCCTTCATCGGTATTTTGGGCGCGCGTATGGGCTATCCCATGCTTGACCCCATCGCCAGCATGGTCATCAGCGTAATGATTTTGTATGCTGCCTACGAGGTGTTCAAGGACGCTATGGAAAAAATGGTCGACCAAAGCTGTGACGAACAAACCAACGCCACCATGCGCGAGCTGGTACTGCGCGTGCCTGGCGTGGAGCATGTGGACAGCCTGCAAACCCGTCTTTTTGGCAACCGCATTTACGTTGATGTGGAAATTACCGTTTTGGACACGCTGTCCCTTTTGACCGCGCACAACATCGCCGAAACCGTACATGCCGCCATCGAGGCCAACTTCCCTCTGGTTAAGCATTGCATGGTACACGTCAACCCGCTGAGTGAGGATAAGCACAATATCCACATCGTTTTGCCGCCCACCCTGCGTCCGGAGCATTTGGAGTAATAGGAATGTGTCGCAAATCTCTTATTTTACTTACAAAAAGACTTTTTAGGAAAAATTCTTCATATACCCCCTTGACAATATCTTGTTGGGGGTATATAATCGAGGCAACAAATGAGTGATTGCTCATATGAGTAGTCGATTTACAATAAACTTCCCCTCAATAACATTATTTATACGGAGGTATATGCTATGAAAAAGATTTTTATGATTCTCGTTAGTATGCTGTGCCTGCTCCTGGTAGCCGGCTGTGGCAGTGACAACAAACAGTCTGCAGCTCCTGCGGCAGAAAAGTCCGAAAAGGTTCTGCGCGTTGCTACATCCCTCTCTTCCCCTCCCTTCGAGCTTTATCTGAAGGACCAAAACAAATTCACCGGCTTTGATATCGATATGATGAATGATATCGCCAAGAAAATGGGCTATGACCGCGTTGAATTCATCGGCATGGACTTTGAAAAGCTGCTCCCCGGTCTGGAAAAGAAGGAATATGACATTGCATTGAACAACTTCAGTGCTACCAAGGAACGTAAAGAAAAATACGCTTATAGCGATCCCTATGCTAAGGCAGCCTTCTCTGTCGTAGCCAACAAAAAGAACAAGCTCACTATGAATGATGTTGCAGGCCGCAAGATCGCCATTAAGGCAGCCACCTCCTCTGAGCGCTTTGCCAAGACCTTCGCTAATGCACAAATCGTGGAATATCCTGAATACGCCAGCGCCCTGCACGCTGTAGAAACCGGCGAGGCTGATTTCGCTATCTGCGGTAACCTTACCGCCGCTTATCTCATGACCCATAACGACAGCGACAAATGCTTAGAGGTTATCGGCCACTCTGACAAGCAGGATGACCTGGTTATTTACACCGCCAAGGGTAATGACGAGCTGATTAAAAACTTCAACACCGCCCTGCACGACTACAAAAAGAGCGGCGAATACAAAAAGCTCATCTCCTTCTACTTTGGCGATATCGAAAAACAAGCAGATAACGACTAATCTGATTCCCGGCTAAAAGCTTGATATATAACCCAACCCCCATATTTTTGACACTCCTTGCACACACCCCCAAGATTGCTAAATGGAGAAGTAAGAAATAGAAAATCCCCGCACCATGTCCGAGGTGCGGGGATTTTACTTTGTCTGTCACATATGCTTAACGCAGTAACAGCAAATATGAAAAAAGTAGCAAGGGCAGCAAAACAGCTGCCGCATTCCCTGTGGCAAAAGGTTGCGGAAAGAGTGCGTCAGAATTACGGCAGAATATTTACCTGTGCCTGCCGACGGCAGCACCTTCAGCACCCTTTCCTCCGCATCGCTGTTAATCATGTAGGGTGCTGCCTTGCCTTCGCTTAGTGGCAGGCTGATAACTTCTGCTTCCGCATATTCTGCGGCCAAGCAGATTTTTATTCTAGATTTGGACATACTGTTGTTAGCATTACGTCTTATGGTCAACAGACTGCGGTAGCCTGCCAGCAGGTCACTATCTGCCTGCTCCAGATCCCAAAATATTATAACAAGGTTATTCTCCTGCTTAATTTCTAGGCAGGCCTCAGTTTCCTTAAACTGTGTGATTAAGCTGCGGTAAAAATAAACAAAGCTTTCTGCAAAATCCCTGTTACGCCTAAAATTACTCATGCCCGTAGCAGCATTTACCCTTATTCCTATCACGGCAATCCTTCTTATGTCATTCATCCGGCTACGTCCTCCCGCACTGCATGTGCGTAAATCATCGTACAATAATTTTCGCTGCTGGTAGTTATAAAGTTATTGATAACATCCAAGATAAAGATGTTTCCCTGCACGCTCTTGTGTTCTTCTTGCAGCTGCTGTAAAAAAGTACGCACCGCACTGCGCAAACCATGGCCCCGCACCTTAAGCAGCAGGCAGTAATAATCCCCTGCAGGGACAAAGGTGATCTCCGCAGGGTTAAACTCCTCAGGATGATCCACCTTCAGACAGTATATCGGACTGTCAAAGTTGTTTTGCTCTATGTCCCCTTGTGTATACATGCACCCTAGCTGGTAATGCGGCCACATGCCATTATAAAATCCGCGGATAAAAAGATTATCCGCAATATTAGACTCTGCACTGCCAGCCTGCGTATCCAGGCTCAGCTTGGGAGAGCAGATGATGAACCATTCGGGAAAATAGTTACTGAAGATTTCACCCACAGGATGCTTGATAGTCAAATCGTAATAGTATTTCAAATTCGCTATAGTATTTTGTATAGCCTGCAGCTCCTCCATCATCTGCTGCAGGTTATCGTTAATCTGTAAATAATGCTCATAAGCCTTTTGCGGATCATCCTCAACAATTGTTTCTTTGATATTGCTCAGCTGCACCTTCGCCTTAACGCCGAACAAAATCCGTGTCAGCAAAAATGCCTGCTCCGGCAGATAATAGCGGTAGTTGTTTTCGCCAACGAATGCCGGCTTCAAAAGTCCTATACGGTCATAATGCTTAAGCGTGTCAATGTTGGTATGTGTAAGCCTGCCAAATTCACGCACTGTTAGATACTTATTTTTTAGCATAATTTTTCCTTTCATGCTTGACATGTGAGTAACTCACACCATTATAATAGCATTATCAGCTAATAAAATCAATTCTCAATTCGATGTATAAGCTATTTTGCCATTAAAGCTTTTATTAGCTATAATTATATTTAATAGGTCTTCACAAGAAAGGGTGCAAAAAAGTGAAAAGATTAAAATGTTTAAGTAGTTCCATCACATTATCATTGCTGCTTGGTGCAGCTGCAATACAGCCTGGCATTGCAGCTGCCGCAGACAAGCTTGACCAATACAACCTGGGGGAGGTTGTGGTTGAGGCTGAACGCGGTACCATCGCCGGCGGTATGATGAAAACCGAGCAGAAGGTAGGTCTTTTCCTTGGCAACAAGGATACCATGGACGTCCCGCTGCACGAGGTTACCTTTACTAAAAAAGCCTTGGATATTTATTCCCAGCCCGGCAGAGGTATGCTGGATACTTTGGCACTGGATCCTGCTGTCCGCGCGTCGCATGGTTCCCTGGATACCAGCGTTTCTATCCGCGGCCTGTCCTCCCACGGCATGAAGTGGACCTTAAACGGCGTCCCCGGCATGAGCCATCAAATGCAGATGCCTTATAACTTCGTAGAAAGCGTATCTGTTATCGCCGGTCCTTCAATTGGCATCACGGGTATGTCCACCAGCATGTCCACCCAATCCGGCGGTGTAGTTAATATGATAAGCAAAAAAGCAGGTCTTGAACCCAATGCCTCGCTCAAGCTGGGCTGGAGCAGCAACAACTATCTCACACAGTCCATTGACGTAGGCCAACGCTTTGGCAAAAACAAAGAATACGGCATCCGCATCAACGCTATGAATGCTGTCGGCGACCTTACTGTTGAGGGCACCCACGATTTGCAGCGCAACATCTACATCAACCTTGACCGCAGCGGCAAGCACAGCACAACCAACCTTTTGGCAGGCTACGATTATGATAACCAGGACGGCCGTTCCAACACCATCAACCTGGCAGGCAATATGAATTCACTTCCCGGTTTGCCAAACAATAGCAAGAACCTGTCGCCCACATGGTCTAACGACGTCTATAAAAACTGGACCGCTGTTTTGAACCATGAGCAGAAATTTGCAGAGCACATGAGCTACTTTGTCAACGCAGGCTGGCACAAAGAGGATTACCCCAGCTGGCTGCAGCAATGGAGCAGTCGTGCACTGATTAACACCAACGGCGATTACGAGGGCACCTATACCCAGATGCCTGTTTACCATTCCACCCATTACTTCGGTGCCGGTCTGAAGGGTGATTTTAAGCTTGGCAGCATCAAAAACGAATATGCCCTTAACATTGACCGCAGCTGGTTCCGCAGAGCACGCGACAACAATGTCACCGCCGCCAACAAATATACCGTAGTCGGCAACATTTACACCGGCTGCACCACTCCCAAACCCAATATCACCTGGGATCCCATTACCAAGCAATATACTACCGTAATGACCGGCTGGAGCCTTATTGATACCCTCACCTCTCCTGATGACAAGCTGGCTTTAACCGTTGGCGTACATCACCACAGCGTAGATACATCTCATAACGATGATAAAACCTCCAGCGGCATGAGGGAGCAAAACTCCGCAACCTCTCCTATCTGGGGACTCACCTATAAATTTAATTCTAATACCACCTTCTATGCCAACCACACCGAAACCTTCAGCGAGGGCGGCACTGTAGGCAGCGGCTATCTAAACGGCGGCGACACCATCCCACCGTCCAAAACCAAGCAAAACGAATTAGGCTTCAAGGTTAAGAGTGGCAGCTTCCTGCACACCATCAGCGCCTTCCGCAACACCCAGCAAAGCGGCATGAGCGTCCCCGATAGCACGGACCCCAGCAAATCCTGGTACACCTTAAATGGTGAAAACAAATACACTGGTCTGGAATACTCCGCAGTCGGTTCGCTCAGCGATAAATGGGATATGATCTTCGGCCTGGCCTATATGGATGCCGAAAAGAGCAAAACCCAGGGCGGCATAAACGACGGCCGCAAAATCTGCGGTATCCCCAAATGGAGTGGCGACCTAGCCCTCACCTACAAACCCGATGCAGCAACCAAATTCATCAGCCGCCTAAACTACACTGGTAAAACCCGTATCCACGACACCAGCAGCTACAGCACTCCTATCGGCGTGCCCTCCATTACCCTGCTGGATTTGGGCGTAAGCTATGACACCAAGATTGCCGGCTATAACACCACTATTACCGCTATGTGCTATAATGTCTTTAACAAGGATTACTGGTACGCTAACGGCGATAACAGTATCGGACTCGGCGCTCCCAGAAACTTCCTGATAACCGCCAACTTCAATTTTTAAATAAAAATAAGCACGGATGAAGACGCTCCAGGTTTTCCTCCATGCCTTAAGGGTTAGCTTATGCGTGTTAAATTACTTTTGCTTGCCTGCCTGTGCCTGATGGCTTGCGGCTGTACGCACTCAGCAAAGATTACGCCTGCCGCCAACGTCGCAGCGCCTGGCACGGCCTTTACCATCACCAACTATGACAGCTCTATGCACGAGCACACCTATACCTATAGCAAACACCCCAAGCGTATAGTCGCTCTCTGGCAAAATTCTATTGAAACTATCATAGCATTGGGTGCTGCCGATAAAATCATCGCGGCAGCAGGCGTTTACAATGAAAAACATCTTCATCCCGCCTATCTTGACGCTTATAGGCGCATTCCTGTAAAAAGCAGACAAATTTTTGCCCAGGAGCAGGTGCTGGTGATGCAGCCCGATTTTATCGCAGGCTGGTTATTTGATTTTACCGGCAAGGGACGCTCCGTAGGTACCAGCAGCTTTTGGGAAGAGCGTGGCGTAAACGTGTACATGAACCTGATGAACGGTGCGGAATTTAAGGCTGAGCATACCATTGACGACGAGCTGCGTTATATAAACGACTTGGGAGAAATTGTTGACGCCAAGGCGCAGGCCAAGGAATTGACCAGGCAGATAACAAGCAAGCTGCAAAACGAAAAGCAGGAACTGCAAAAATATCCCCGATTGAAGGTTCTGATTATCAGCAGCCTTGGCCGAGTGCTTTCTATTTATACCCCACGCACTTTGCCTGGCAACATCGTTACTGCTCTGGGGGCAGAGGTCATGGGTAAGGATAACGAAAGTGTTGGTGAAAACGAATATATCAGCTACGAGGAAATCGTCACCAACCAGCCTGATGTAATCTTTTTGCAATGCACACCGGAAACAGAAAAGATTATGCTAGAGACCATTAACAATATGCCTGCTCTGCGCAACATCCCCTGCGTCAGAAGCAAGCAGGTTTATTGCATCCCCTTTTATACCATCCGCAGCCCAGGTATCCGCATAAGCGACGCCATTGATATTTTTTCACAGGGTCTGAAGCAGGCAGCCGCCCAAAAAGCGGCCACTGCTTCTAAGACCAGTCTATGAGAGGACGAACTATAATGCCCAAAAAGCTAAAAGAACGAATCAAGCAGTACTGGGAGCAACGCAGCAGCGATTTTGGCCGTCAAAGCCTGGCAGAATTACAAAACCAAAAGCTACAGCTTTGGACCCGGGAAATAAATAGTGTTATAGGCACGAAAAAAAAGCTACAAGTGCTGGATATCGGCACAGGCTCCGGCTATATGGCCCTGCTGCTTGCCAGCCAGGGACACAGCGTTACCGGCATAGATTTGTGTGACAGCATGATTGCTGCCGCCAAGCAACTCAAAATGCAGCTGCAGCTCGAGGCAGAATTTTTGACCGCCGACGCTGAAACCCTGCCCTTTGAAGACAACAGCTTTGACCTGCTCATCACCCGCAACCTCACCTGGACGCTGCCAAACCTGCAGCAGGCATATGCAGAATGGTTCAGAGTGCTGAAGCCGCAGGGAATTTTACTGAACTTTGATGCTGATTTCGGTCAGCGTGACTTTACCTGCAGCCAGCAAAAAAAGCCCGGCCTGCACGGACAGTTACAGCCGGAGCAGCTGGCAGAATGCAACAGCATCAAGGCTGCATTGGATATCAGCAGCCACCGCCGTCCCCTTTGGGATGCCAAGCTACTGATGCAAAGCGGCTTTAGCAAAATCACTCTGGACTTAACCCTGGGTTCGCGCATAAATTTACTAGCCGCCAACAAAGCGCAGGGAATGTTTGGTATATATGCCTATAAATAACTTCTAGCTTCATACTCACTTTTTCATACTCATACTCACAAAAAAATCCCGCTAACGCATTAGTGCGCTAACGGGATTTTTATTGTTTTTATTCTTCGGGATGCAGTCTGATGCACGCCGCACGCACAGCCCTATGCCAGCCACGCAGCAGGTGCTCACGCTTTTCGGCGTCCATTTGGGGCACAAACGATTTGGCAATGACATGGTTCTTTTTAATCATATCCTTATCCTGCCAATAACCCACGGCAAGACCTGCCAGATAGGCAGCACCCATCGCCGTGGTTTCGATGCAGCAGGGACGCTCCACCTTGACGTTGATAATATCGGCCTGCATCTGCATAAGGAAGTTGTTGGCGCAGGCACCGCCATCCACCTGCAGCGATGACAGCTTAATGCCACTGTCCTCTTCCATCGCCTTCAACACATCGTACACCTGGTAGGCAATCGCCTCGAGCGTTGCACGCACAATATGGTTGCGGTTGACGCCGCGCGTAAGGCCGACAATGGCACCACGGGCATATTGGTTCCAGTGCGGTGCGCCCAGGCCTACAAAGGCAGGCACCATATAGCAGCCATTGGCGTCGGGGACGGATTTTGCCATAGCCTCGGATTCGGCAGCATCACGGATGAGGCCTAATTCGTCACGCAGCCATTGGATGGCAGCGCCGGCAACGAAGATACTACCCTCGAGCGCGTATTCCACCTTGCCGTCCACGCCCCAGGCGATAGTAGTAACCAGGCCGTTTTTGCTGTCCACAGGCTTTTCTCCGGTGTTCATCAGCATAAAGCCGCCTGTACCATAGGTGTTTTTAGCCTCGCCGGGTGCAAAGCAGGTTTGGCCAAAAAGGGCGCACTGCTGGTCGCCGGCAGCACCGGCGATGGGGATTTTGGCATCAAAGAGCTTAGCATCCGTGGTGCCATACACGCAGCTGGAGGGCTTAACCTCCGGCAGCATCGACTTAGGAATGTCCAAAATCGTCAAAATCTCTTCATCCCATTGCAGCGTGTGGATATTAAACATCAACGTGCGCGAAGCGTTGGAGTAATCGGTTACGTGCACCTTGCCACCTGTCAGCTTCCAGATAATCCAGCTGTCTATGGTGCCAAAAAGCAGCTTTCCTGCTTCAGCCTTGGCGCGCGCCTGCGGCACGTTTTCCAAAATCCAGTGCAGCTTGGTGCCCGAAAAATACGCGTCCAGCACCAGGCCTGTTTTTTCACGGAACATGTTGGCATAACCGCGGATTTTTAGCAGATCGCAATATTCCGCAGTACGACGGCACTGCCACACAATGGCCTTGCAGATGGGACGGCCGGTGGTCTTATCCCAGACTACGGTGGTTTCGCGCTGGTTGGTGATGCCAATGCCGGCGATGTCCTCCGGGCCTGCGTCCAGCTTGCTCATGGCCTCGTACATCAGGCCCACCTGGGTTGCCCAAATCTCCTCGGCATCATGCTCCACCCAGCCAGCCTGCGGATAGTACTGCTTGAACTCCTTTTGCGCTACGCTACAGATTTCACCCTGCTGGTTAAACAAAATGCAGCGACAGCTGGTGGTGCCCAAATCCAGCGCCATAATATACTTATTCTTCATCGTCTCACGACCTTTCTGTGATAGCTTTAGTATAGCATAAAACGAAAAGGGCTGCCACTTCCGCAGCAGCCCTCAAAAAGCTTGCAGTATTTGCGCCCCCAGTTGGGTGACTTAGCAAAGCCTCCCCTTGGGGGGAGGTGCCTGCAAAGCAGGCGGAGAGGGGTTGGATGCACAACGCCCACAAGCCCCCTCTCAGTCACCCTGTGGGTGACAGCTCCCCCCAAGGGGAGCCTTTTAGTTAGTGCATAAAACCTTAGTCCAGTAGCCATTGCATAGCATATGGTGCCTTATACACCGTCTTACAGGTTAGGTAGGAACATAACCAGACCAGGCACATAAGTAACAATCAGCAGCGTTACCAAAAGCGCCACGATAAACGGCCAAACCTCCTTGAAGAAGTCGCCAAGGGGCGTTTCCGTTATTGCGCACACTGTAAACATCATCGAGCCAAAGGGTGGCGTAAGGCCGCCAATCATAATATTAACGATGCAGACAATACCAAAGTGTACAGGGTCAATACCCAGCTTGGTAACAACCGGAACCAAAAGCGGTGCCAGGATAATCAGGGCAGCGCCACCCTCCAGGAACATACCCAAAACCAAGAGCAGGATATTAACAAGCATCAGCATCATGTAGGGGTCACGGGTGAAGTCCAGCATAGCAGAGGTAATCTGCTGCGGAATACGCTCCCAGTTCAGATAATAGCCAAAGAAGGAGGCAGCAACGATAATCAGCACGACGGAGCTGGTGCCATAAATGGTTTCCTTCATAATCGGCCAGGCGTATTCCCATTTCAGCTCCTTGTAGATAAAGGCACCGACGACGATGCAGTACACAACAGCGACCGCGCCTGCCTCAGACGGGGTAAACATGCCCATACGCAGGCCAACGATGATGCCGAAGGGGAAGAGCAGCGCCCAGATGGATTCCTTGAGCTGCGTCAGAATTTCACCAATGCTGGCAGCCTTTTCACGCGAGGGCTTGTAGCCACGCTTGTGCGAAACAATCGCTACAACGACCATCATCGATACAGACATTAAAATGCCGGGCACATAGCCTGCCATAAACATTTTGGTTACCGATACGCTGGCAATCAAAGCATAGATAATAAGGTTGATGCCAGGCGGGATAACAGGCGTGCTGGCGGAGGAGGCAGCAGTAACAGCGGCACTGAAGGCCTTGCTATAGCCACGCTTTTCCATTTCGGGCACCAGCATCTTGCTCTGCATAGCGGCATCGGCATTAGCACTGCCGGACACACCGCCCATCAAAAGGCTCAGCAGCACGTTTACCTGTGCCAGGCCGCCGGTCATGTGGCCCATGAGCACGTCAGTAAACTTCATCAGCTTGTCGCTGATACCGGCGTAGTTCATAATAGAACCGGCCATAATGAAGAAGGGAATCGCCAGTAGCGGGAAGGACTGCGTGCTGGTGATAATACGCTGGAATACCAGATGCGCCGGAGAGGTCGCATCCAAAAAGGTGAAGTAGGAAACAGTCGCGCCAAACAGGGCGTAAGCGATAGGAATACTGGAAAAATAAAGGATGAAGACAATTATCACGGGTAGGTAAGCCATTAGTTTTCCTCCTTTGCTTTACCGGTAACATCCTGCCAGACAAACTTAACAGAATAAATAGTCATCATAATAAAGGCGATGAGTACAGAGGCACTGATATAAACCGAAGATATACCCAAAACAGGCGTCATCTTGGTATAGGATTTGCTGATGTAAATCACAGACAGGTAAGACATGTAACCGTTCAAGGCTACGAGGATAATGTCAGTAATCAGCATAACTGCCCTTTGCAGGCTCTGCGGCAGACGTTTGACGATAATATCCACGCCGACGTGGCCACGGTGCTTAAACACTGCCACCGCACCAATGAAGACGGACCAGACGAAGCAGCCTGTTGCTACCTCCTCGGACCACACAAGGCCGGAATTGAGGAAATAACGCATGATGATGTTGATAACGACCAGGACGGTGGTGAGGCAGATAAAGGCTGCAGCGACAATGTCCTCGAAGTTATTCAGGATGAAGCTCATTTTTTTGCTCAAGATTTTACCTCCATTAATGATTGTATTAATTACGCAAAGGAAGCGCTCTGCCCAAAATCCCGACAGAACGCTTCTGGATTGTGTACTTTTTACGGATTAGCTAATCCTTGGGACAATTATTTAGCTGCGCGGATCTTTGCCAGTTCAGCCTTCAGCTTTTCATAAATGCCAGGGGTTGCGCCTTCTTTTTCTTCCATTTGCTTGAAGACAGGCTCAGTTGCTTTTTCAAAGGCAGCGTGGTCAACATCGTTGAATTTTACGCCCTTGTCCTGCAGCTCCTTATAAACCTTGTTATAGGATTCAGTGGAAATCTGGGTCATTTCCTTGCCGCCATAAGCAAATTCTTCGGCAACAATCTTTTGATCCTCAGGAGACAGGCTGTTGAATACCTTGGTGGAAATGTATACGCCGCAGGTACCCAGGAAATGCTTGGTGGTAGCAACGTTTTTAACGTGCTCATAGCATTTGGTGCCGATGTTGGTGAATTCAGAGCCCTCCAGGCCGTCTACAACGCCTTGGGATACGCCGGACAGGGTCTCGGAGAACGGCAGACTGGTAGCAGTTGCGCCCATAGAGTTGATGGTGTCAATGAACAGCTTGCTGCCAGGAGTACGCAGCTTCAGACCCTTCATATCCTCAGGCTTGGTGATAACCTTGTTGCTCATTACATTACGGAAGCCAAAGATGTAGTCCAGAGCCAAAACCTTAATGCCCTTGTCCTCGGCCTTTTTGATCATATCCTTAACCAGCGGGGTTTCAATCATCTTTTCATATTCATCATAAGATTGGTACAGCATCGGACCAACCAAGGGCTTAAAATCAGGCACATAGTCGCCAAGGTAGGACGGATCCTCTACCGAAATAAAGTTAGCGCCATTAGCAACCTGCTCGAGGCCATCCTTGTAGCAGGCCAGCTGGTTTTGACCGAAGCACTGGATTTCTACACGACCATTGGTTTTTTTGTTGATGCGCTCAGCAACCAGCTCCATAGATTTATAAAGCTGCTCATCCGGCGAAAATACGTGGCTCAGCTTGAGTACGACCTTCTTATCGGAGCCTGCGGGCTTTTCCTCGGCCTTTTTGTCGCCACCGCCACAGCCGGCCAGAGCCAGCATCATAACACCCATCATGAGCATTGCAACTAACTTTTTCATATTCATCCTCCTAATTCCCTTTTGTTGAAATTTGTTGAATTTTTACAGGAATCATCATTCCGTTTTGAACCTGCTACCATATTATCAGAGTGACACAAAATTGTCAATAATTTTACGCAGATTTAATAAAGTCGCTTCTGCTCTGAACTTTGGCCGTTTTTTGTCCGCGGTGGACTTTTACTGTCCCACTTGTTTTTTGCTCTGCATTGTGCTAATATGTTGTTGAATATTATTGAAACTTTCCAAGGAGGAATAAATATGACCCAGATTTTTGCTCACCGCGGCTTTAGCGGCTACTATCCCGAAAACACCATGCTCGCCTTCCAGAAGGTGGCAGAGGAAACTGTTGCTGACGGCATCGAGCTGGATATCCAGCTGACCAAGGACGGCGAAATCGTTATTATGCACGATGAAAAGCTGGACCGCACCACCAACGGCAGCGGCTGGCTGAAGGACTACACCCTGGAGGAGCTTAAAACACTTTCCGTGGGCGTAAACGTGAAGGGCTTCTTCCCCCGTCAGACTATCCCCACCCTGCGCGAATACTTTGACTGGCTGCGCACCACCAAGCTCATCACCAACATCGAGCTGAAAACAGGCGTATTTGAATACGCAGGCATCGAAGAAAAGCTCATCACCATGGTTAAGGAATACGGCCTGCAGGAGCAGATTTGGTATTCGTCCTTTAACCATTACACCATTGCCAAAATCAAGGAGCTGCTGCCTGAGGCCAAGTGCGGCCTTTTGATGGACACCTGGCTGATGAACGTGGGCGAATATGCTGCCTCACAGGGCGCTGCCACCGTCAACGCCTGCAGCTATTTTGCCTGCAAGGAGGGCGTTGCTGCCGACTTGCACGCACATGGCGTCGGTCTGCAGGCCTGGACGCCTAACGAGGCAGAGCTGATGCAGCAGCTGGTGAACGCAGGCTGCGACACCCTCATCACCAACTTCCCTGACATCGCCGCCAAGGTTATTGGCAGAAAATAAACAGCAGCGGCCGAAAGGATTGAGACCATGCCCAAAAAAGTAACGCTCAAGGACATTGCTGCCCGCGCGGACCTGTCGCCTGCCAGCGTGTCAATGATTTTGAACCGCCGCAGCATAGACCGCTTTAATGCCGAAACCGTAGAGCGCATTTTTGCCCTGGCCGCCGAAATGGGCTACAAAAGCAGCAAGGAAAAGGCCTACGCCTTAATCAAGCCGTCGGACACGCTGATTATCATCATCTGCCCTTCGCTTTTTAACCCCTTTTATACCACCATTATCCAAGGTATAGAAATCGCTGCCCGCGCCCGTGGCTTTGTCACCTCCGTGCGCACCACCTACTGGGATACGGACACGGAGCGCTTCATCATGGAGCAGGCGCGCAAGTTTAACGTCGCCGGCGTCATCTTCGCCATGATACCGCAGCAGCCGCAGCTGGCCTATGACCTGAGCAAATATCTGCCTGTGGTTGCCATTGGTGACAGGCGTGGCGACCTGGAGCTTGCCACCGTGGATATGAATAACTTCACCGCCGGCCAGCTCATCGGCAGACACCTGACGGCTTTGGGACACAGGCACATTTTCTACCTTTCGACTACGCTCAACGACCAGCACACCTCGCGCGTGCGCCGCTGCCAGGGGTTGCAGGCTGCCTGCGCCGCCGCGGACGCTGAATTTGATATTTTTACTAAGGAAATCACGCCGGACTTTGAGCTGTCGCACGTCGATGTAGAATACAGCACCGGCTACGAGCTAGCCAACCGCTGCCTGGACAGTGCGCCGCAGACCACCGCTATCGTCACTATCAACGACATGGTAGGCTACGGTGCCTACAACGCCATCTGCGACCGTGGTCTGCGCATACCCGATGACGTCAGTCTGTGCGGCTTTGATAACATCTTTCCCTCGCGCCTGCATGGCGTGGGGCTGACAACTATTGACAATTCGCTCACCGAATGTGGCAAAAGCGCCTTCCGCCTGCTGCAGGAGGAAATCGCCAGCTACGAGCATAATGGCAGGTTCGAATCTATTACCCACGTGGAATACAAATGCCGCCTCATTGTCCGCTCCAGCAGCGGCAGGGCTCCGCATGGTTGAGAGCAGGTGAAATTTATCGTAAAAAAGCCTACAGGCGCAAGACCTGTAGGCTTTTTTTGCACATTTTAACCAACGTTATGCTTTACCAATTCCACAACATCAAGATTATGTTCTTTGATGCTTGCATCTGCTTCCATAGCATCAATGCTCCACCAGGAGTAGTGACGGTCACCGATGTCAAATTTATCCATCTGCATAAGCTTAGGAAAAGCTTTTATTTCTGCCTGATAGAGTGTATGGGCATAAACCTTTTGCTTTTTATCACTCACCGAATACTTGGTTCGCAGTTCAAACCCCTTACGCTTAACGCTTATAATTTCGCCGGGAACCCCCAACTCATTGCTCAAGCGCTGCAAAATGTTGCTGATGTTTTCGGCTTCAGTTTTCTGAGTTTTATAATTGGGAAAAAGATTCATCCCCCATCTGTTATCATAATAGAGAAGATAACGTTGAAGAAATTGATTGAAGGAATCTTTAATTGCGACGATTGAAAACGGATGCTCAATTTCGTTAAGGTTCTCAATATCCTTTTGTAATAAATCTGCACCATATTTAGTCTGTACTGCTTTATACATTGCGCATCCACTCCAATAAAGGCCAAAACCGCCAGCTACAAAATTCATTATACGCACAAGCATTGATGTATCTGCGCTTGCTGAAATCCCGCTGGCAATTACCAAGAACGCATTTGCCATATTACACCCTTGATCTAGCTTCTTATAGCCTATATAATCCTGCTTCCGTTGTAAAAGAGCTTCCAGCTTATTACTGTCTATAAGTAATCGCAAAATGACCACCCCTTCACATAATATGATTAAGTATATCATAGTACATGATTAAGGGCAAGCAGCAATAATGACAGCCTTCTGCAGTTCCGCAGCACGTATTTTGGAACGTTCCTTCTGTGCTTCGCCCTTAGATTTCAAGTATTCTGCTAACGCCTGCTGATGGGCGTTCATAATAGCCGCAAGCTGATTGTTGTTGGCGTTATTGGAGTACGCTTCTTCAAGCTCTTTTTTATATTGATTGTTTATGCCTGTAATACTGGGGTCTTGTGCTGTGAATTTTTGGCGGATAGAATATTGAGTTGGATTTTGCTTTCTTAGCTTGACAAGATCGGCTTCTGTCTTTACACTAGTGTTAGAAAGAGCACTGTTCAGGTATACAGGTCCCATAGGGAATGAGCCCCTAATGACCTGTATCCAAGCAGTGCTCTTTTTTTCTCTGTCTTCGGCGCATTTATGAATTGCAACACCAACGACATCTTCATAAAATCATAAAGTTTGCCATCGTTGTTTTTCTCCCACTCCGCCTTGTTGCCTTTTCGGAACTCGTCGACAAACACTCCCCATCTCAGCCTTATCTGTGACAACCTCTACGCCGGCGTCTTGGATTAGGTTAATTAGTTCTTGACCAATCCGCTTGGTTTGTGATATACTCTTGCCTGTGGAAGGAACAATGGCATTGGTGCCGGTTTTGGACGTATGGGAGGAGTTGCTATTATTAGC
>CAVKMV010000008.1:33882-44905 GCA_963657675.1 Ruminococcus intestinalis | reverse complement strand
GATTAGCTATTATGACGGTTTGCAGGAAAGCTATTACCAGGGCCTGTTGTTAGGCATGAGTATTTTGTTTGAACGTTTCTATTATCCGTTATCTAACCGTGAGAGCGGCGAGGGTCGTTATGATATTCAGCTTATGCCTAAGACTAAGGAGTTACCTGGGATTATTATCGAAATTAAGGCATCAAGGGCTATAGATGCAGAGCAATTAAAGCAGCTGGCAGCAAAAGCACTGCAGCAGATTGAGGAAAAGCATTATGATGTTGAGCTGAAAAGGCAGGCTATCAGCACAATATATAAATATGGGATTGCATTTTGCGGCAAGAAGGTTGAGATTGTCGTTGATAGCTGAAGTATTAAGCTGCTTATGGTAGCGGTAATGCCATTATTCAGGTTGTATTTCAATAGCAGTCTTTAACTGTAAAAGCAGGCGCTCCTGTCGGTGTTCCTGCTTTTTTGCTTTTAAATATGCCTGCCACAACAAAAAAGACCGGTACATTTCCCTCAAAATGTACCGGTTTAGCAAGAAAAATAAAGTGGAACTCGAGTAATGTCCCTTTAGCAACAAACTGTCTCAGGTTTGTTTTGCTTATATTATAAATTGCGCGAAAATTCACAAGCGTTGCCACAGCAACAAAAATGACCAAGCAGGCTGTTTTCTTTAATTACAAAACTGCTGGAGCAGCTAGGTGAATTTTGTAAGTTTTGTTGCCGTGGCAAAATCTGGCGCAGGGTGCGAATTCATGGGCTTGCCGGCAAAATACAAAAACCAGCTTTCCTGTTGCTCATGCAACAAAATTACTAAACGCTTACTTTAGTTACAAAATATTTACATATGTATTTTATTTTGGGATAATAGAATTAAGCAAATAGCATAGAAAGAAGAAAGCAGGTGAAAATATGGCAGTAAAAATGTATGCGCCTAATTTTCAGGAGGTCCCCCTGTTCAATGGTCTGGCCAGAGAAGAGATTAACGAGGTTCTGCAAAAGTTTCATGGTCTGATTAAGCACTTTCCTAAATCTGATTATATTTATTTAGCAGGTGACTGTGTAGAAAACCTGTGCGTGGTGCTAAACGGCACTGTGCAGATGATAAAAGAGGATATTTGGGGCGAAAAGTCCATCATCGCCAATTTGGGCACAGGCTCCGTCTTTGCCGAAAACTTTTTGGGCAAGCTGGGGGACCGCAGCGTGGTGAGCTACTTCGCCGCCAGTGACAGCGAGATTTTGATGCTACCCTTGGGCAAGCTGCTGCTTGATGGCAGCAGCCACAGCGAGGCTAACCGCCGCCTGATGTGCAACATTGTTTCTATCCTGGCCGACAACAATACGCGCCTGATAGAAAAGACCGAAATCCTGTGCAAAAAGACACTGCGCAGCAAGATTATGGCTTACCTGGAGCAGGAGGCAAGGTATAACGGCGCAGACAAGTTCACCATCCCCTTCAACCGCACCGACCTGGCCAATTACCTGGATGCCGACCGCAGCGCACTGACACGCGAGCTGGCACGTATGCGTGACGATGGTATGATAGCCTTCGAAAAGAACACCTTTGAAATTCTGCAGCATTCCCACATGAACTTATAACATTATATTTATAGCCAAGGGCACCGCAGGGTGCCCTTTTTACGTGCCGCTAAATGGCAATTACACAGTCCATATTTTCGTCATAAAATTAGTATCAAGAGCCCTTAAAATATAGCCTTTAGTAATTAAAATAAGATACTGAAATTAAGTAAGCAAATTGTAATTAAATGCATATAATTAAAAAAGTAAAATATTACAAGTTTTCTGATAAAAGTGATTTTTGTGTTGCGCAGGCTACTTTTCAATCAGTCTTTTTATGTTATCATAATATCAACGAAAAGGAGTGATAACAAAGACAATTAACTTGTTATTATACAATTTTCGGAATAAATATAAGAGGAGGTATTAGTTATGTCCCCCGCAATCAAATGCTTAATTCTTTTGGCGGTAATTGCTATTTTATTTGTAACCGAACTCATTCCCCTCGCAGTTACTGCTACCGCTGGCGCAGTAGCCTGCGGCCTTTTGGGACTCATCCCGGCTAAGCAGGTATTCAGCGGTCTGTCCAACTCCACCGTCGTGCTTTTCGCCGGCATGTTCGTAGTTGGTGCGGCAATGTTCTACACCGGTTTGGCACAGGCCATCGGCGAGAAGGTTGTCCACATCTTCGGTACCGGTGAAAACAGCCTGATGCTGGGCTTGATGCTGGTTGGCACGGTTCTTTCCTCCGTACTTTCCAACACCGGCACCTGCGCCTGCCTGATGCCTGTTGCCCTCGGCATCTGCGCGGCAGCCAAAACCCCGGCTTCCCGCCAGCTGCTGCCTATGGCTTATGCCTGTGGCTGGGGCGGCATCATCACCCTGGTAGGCACACCTCCTAACATTATCGGTAGCGGCGCGCTCACCGCGGCCGGCCTGCCAGGCTTTGGCTTCTTTGAATTCGCCTGGATTGGTATTCCTATCTCCATAGCAGGCATTCTCTACATGCTGTTCATCGGTAAGCACCTCCTGCCGAAGGCAGAGCTGGATGCTGACCAGGAAATCGAGCAGGAAATTGAAGCCACCACCCACGACAAAAATAAGCAGATTGTTTCCGGTATTATCCTGCTGGCCTGCGTATTCGTAATGGCCATGGACTTCAAGTTTATCTCCCTGGAAATGACCGCCATCATTGGCGCGCTGGTTTGCGTACTGACCGGCTGCCTGACTGAAAAACAGGCTTATTCCTCCATCGACTGGGTAACCATCTTCCTGTTCGCAGGCATGATGCCTGTATCCACCGCTATGGATAAAACCGGCGCCGGCGAGCTCATTGCTAACTGGACCGTTAGCCTGATGGGCGGCGAGCCTTCCCCGATTGTTGTAACCATCGTATTGTTCGCCATCTCCTGCTTCCTGACCCAGTTCATGAGCAACACTGCCTCTGCTGCGCTGCTGTGCCCGATTGGTATCGCCATCGCCAAGCAGCTGGGTGCTGACCCCAGAGCCGTTGTAATGGCTATCGCCGTTGCAGCCTCCTGCGCCTTTGCAACTCCTGTAGGCACCCCACCCTGCACCCTGGTGCTCGGCCCCGGCGGCTACAAATTCATGGACTACGTAAAATGCGGCACCGGCCTGGTTCTGGTATGCTTCATCGTCAGCGTAGTAGTTATCCCGATGGTATGGCCGTTCTTCCCCTGATAGCAAGACCATTGGCATGGGTCTCTTGTTAGAATAATTGCAGGGTTCAAAAGTAAAAAGGCTGCCAGTCCCACACGCTCATCCCTAACAGGATGGCAGGGGCGGCGGCCTTTTTACGTGCCTGCATATAGCTGCGTTATAAAAATAAGCCTGCGGCAGGGGAGGGAGAAGAAAAAAATTAGTACCAAAAGGCGAAAAACAAAGCACGTTGGTACTAATTTTTACTTAATAAACTTTAGAAAGGATAATGTAATTAAAATCAATGAAATATTCTGAAAAAGACGCTTTAAACGTTGCGTGTGTCACAACTTATTTAACTTACATAAGTTATTATAGAGACATAAGGAATGCAGAAATAACCCTAAAACGATTATAATTATGCATTACTTAAAATTTCATAAGAGGAGGAAATTCTTATGTCCCCTGCAATTAAGTGTTTAATCCTGTTGGCAGTGGTTGCATTATTATTCGTAACCGAACTTATTCCTTTGGCGATCACTGCAACTGCAGGCGCTATCGCCTGCGGCCTGTTGGGCCTGCTGCCCGCTAAACAGGTATTCAGCGGTCTGTCCAATTCCACCGTTGTCCTGTTTGCCGGCATGTTCGTAGTTGGTGCTGCAATGTTCTACACCGGTTTGGCACAGTCCATCGGTAACAAGGTAGTAAGCGTCTGCGGCACTGGTGAAAACAGCCTGATGTTTGGCCTGATGCTCGTTGGTACCGTGCTTTCTTCTGTCCTGTCCAACACCGGTACTGCTGCTTGCCTGCTCCCTGTAGCACTTGGCATTTGTTCCGCAGCAAAAATCCCGGCTTCCCGTCAGCTGATGCCTTTGGCATTTGCCTGCGGCTGGGGCGGCATCATCACGATGGTAGGTACCCCGCCTAACATCATCGCTACCGGCGCTCTGACCGCTGCCGGCCTGCCGAGCTTCGGCTTCTTCGAATTCGCCTGGATTGGTATTCCTGTTTCCGTAGCCGGTATGCTCTACATGATGTTCGTAGGCAAACACCTGTTGCCGAAGGTTGAGCTGGATGCTAACCAGGAAATTGAGCAAGAGATTGAAGCAACCTCTACCGATTCCAAAAAGCAAATCATCTCCGGCGTTATCCTGCTGGCCGTTGTATTGGTAATGGCACTGGATATTAAGGGTGTAACCCTGGAAATGGCTGCTATCATCGGCGCACTGGTTTGCGTACTGACCGGCTGCCTGACTGAAAAACAAGCCTATGCTTCCATCGACTGGGTAACCATCTTCCTGTTTGCAGGTATGATGCCTGTATCCACCGCAATGGATAAGACCGGCGCCGGCAAGCTCATCGCTGAATGGACCGTAGCCCTGATGGGTGGCGAGCCTTCCCCGATGATTGTTACCGCAGTTCTGTTCGCACTGTCCTGCATCCTGACCCAGTTCATGAGCAACACCGCTTCTGCAGCTCTGCTGTGCCCGATTGGTATTGCTATTGCTAAGCAGCTGGGCGCTGACCCGAAGGCCGTTATCATGGCTATCGCCGTTGCAGCCTCCTGCGCATTCGCAACTCCTGTAGGCACTCCGCCTAACACCCTGGTGCTTGGCCCTGGCGGTTACAAGTTCATGGACTATGTAAAGGCTGGTACCGGTTTGGTTATCGTATGCTTCATCGTATCCTTGGTAATCATCCCGATGGTATGGCCGTTCTTCCCAGGCAAATAATTTAGAAAAATTAGTAGTAAGCTAATTAAAAAACTAAAAAAAGTGATAAAAACACCGCGCTGTGAGGCGCGGTGTTTTTGTTTTATTAAATCGCAGCAAAAGGCATAAAAGCTATGCTATACAGGAATATTGTTGTTTTGATTTAATAAACTTAAAAAAGTAATATAATCCAGAAAAATTGTGCGCACACCTATTGACAATCTGGTGGGAGCCTTGATGGTAAATTTTTGTTGCCTAAGCAACAGAATTATCGAAAAATTGTTGCTATGATAGACACAACAAAGCAAGTTATAAAACTTAAAAAAGTAATAACACAACTTTGCTAATGTTCTTTCATAATTAAATATCACCCCGTTATATAGTGCCGCAAGGCATTGTATATAAATTTTTTCAAAGGAGGAACATAAAATGTCCCCAGCAATTAAATGTTTAGTCCTGTTGGCAGTAGTTGCATTATTATTTGTAACCGAACTTATTCCCCTCGCAGTTACTGCTACCGCTGGCGCAATCGCATGCGGTCTCCTTGGCCTGATTCCTGCTAAACAAGTATTTAGCGGTCTGTCCAACTCCACCGTTGTTCTGTTCGCCGGCATGTTTGTCGTAGGTGCAGCAATGTTCTACACCGGTCTTGCACAAGCTATTGGTAACAAGGTAGTATCCCTTTGCGGTACTGGTGAAAACAGCTTGATGTTTGGCCTGATGCTCGTTGGTACCGTGCTTTCTTCTGTCCTGTCCAACACCGGTACTGCAGCCTGCCTGCTGCCTGTAGCTTTGGGTATCTGCTCTGCAGCTAAGATTCCTGCTTCCCGTCAGTTAATGCCTTTGGCATTTGCCTGCGGTTGGGGCGGTATCATCACCATGGTAGGTACCCCTCCTAACATCATCGCCACCGGTGCTATGACCGCTGCCGGTCTGGAAGGCTTCGGCTTCTTCGAATTCGCCTGGATTGGTATCCCGGTTTCCCTGGCTGGTATGCTGTACATGATGTTTGTTGGTAAACACCTGCTCCCGAAGGTTGAGCTGAGCGCTGACCAGGATATCGAGCAGGAAATCGAAGCTACTAACTCCGATTCCAAGAAAATGGTTATTTCCGGCGTTATCCTGCTGGCCGTTGTTTTGGTAATGGCTTTGGGTATCAAGGGTGTAACCCTGGAAATGGCTGCTATCATCGGCGCACTGGTTTGCGTACTGACCGGCTGCCTGACTGAAAAACAAGCCTATGCTTCCATCGACTGGGTAACCATCTTCCTGTTTGCAGGTATGATGCCTGTATCCACCGCAATGGATAAGACCGGCGCCGGCAAGCTCATCGCTGAATGGACCGTAGCCCTGATGGGTGGCGAGCCTTCCCCGATGATTGTTACCGCAGTTCTGTTCGCACTGTCCTGCATCCTGACCCAGTTCATGAGCAACACCGCTTCTGCAGCTCTGCTGTGCCCGATTGGTATCGCAATCTCCAAACAGCTGGGCGCTGACCCGAAGGCAGTATTGATGGCAATTGCAGTTGCAGCATCCTGCGCATTTGCAACTCCTGTAGGTACTCCTCCGAACACCCTGGTGCTTGGCCCTGGCGGTTACAAATTCATGGATTATGTAAAGGCTGGTACTGGCTTGGTTATCGTAGCCTTCATCGTATCCCTGGTTGTAATTCCTATCGTATGGCCGTTCTTCCCCGGCAAATAATTTTGCAGGTGAATAGCTAAACACTACAGACTGACCCCCTGTCACAGCGTGGCAGGGGGTTTTTGCTGCGCGCACAGGGCTGCTTTAGTTAGTTACTTTTAACTGCTGCCATGACTAAAACGTTTCTTTAATTGTATAAATGTGCTATAATAAAAGCCGCGATTAAACACAGGAGGTGCGCCGCTGATGAAAAAGAACAAACAAGAACGCCTGCAGGTGCTGTTTATCTGCCCCGCATGCGGCAGGCCGTTGGCCTGGGCGCTACCGACTGCCGCGATAAGCTGCCCTTGCGGGCAGTGGGTGGATGACAAAAACCGCCGCCGGGAGAAGGGCGAGGTTTATCTGCCCATGGACAGTGATCAAACAGTACTTTTTTGAAATGGGGGTAATTATTTATGGAAACAATTTGGCAACAGGCAGAAGGCTTAAAGGAAGAGATGGTGACACGCCGCAGGGATTTGCACCAGCATCCCGAAACCGGCTGGACAGAATTCCGCACTGCCAGCATGATTATCGGCGAGCTGAAAAAATTGGGCTATGACGTAGTTTTTGGCAGCGCTGTTATTGACGAAAGGTCGATGATGGGCGTGCCGTCTGCAGCAGAGCTGGAAAAATATATGCAGCGTGCCCTGGCCGAGGGTGCAGACCCTGAGCTGGTAAAGCAGATGGCCGGCGGCAAAACCGGTATCGTGGCAACGCTCAAAACAGGCGCACCAGGCAAAACCGTAGCCTTCCGCTTTGATATGGACTGCAACGATGTGCAGGAGGAGGCAGGCGAGGGCCACCGTCCTACACGCGAGGGCTTTGCTTCGCAGCACAAAATGGCAATGCACGCCTGCGGTCACGACGGCCATGTGACCATCGGTTTAGCTGCAGCTAAGCTTTTGGCAGCCAACAAGGCGCGTCTGGGCGGCACTATTAAGCTCATCTTCCAACCGGCGGAGGAGGGCGTGCGTGGCGCCTATGCTATGGTTAACGCCGGCGTGGTGGATGACGTGGATTATTTGTTTGGCGGCCACATTGGCTTTAAGGCTACCACTGATAACCTGCTGGTGACAATGACGGATGGCTTCTTGGCCACCACTAAGCTGGATGCCAAGTTTACAGGCGTGTCGGCGCACGCCGGCGCTGCCCCCGAACAGGGTAAAAATGCGCTTTTGGCAGCAGCACAGGCTGCTATTTCCCTCAACACCATCGCCCGTCACAGCAAGGGCTCTAACCGCATCAACGTGGGCGTGCTCAATGCAGGCACGGGCCGCAACGTCGTTCCTGATATCGCCACCTTGAAGCTGGAAACCCGTGGTGCCAGCACCGAAATTAACGAGTTTATGGTAGCAGAGGCCAAACGCATGCTGAACGCCTGCGCCGCTATGTATGACGTTAAGGTGGAAATCACTATGGCCGGTGCTGCTCCTGCCTGCTTTGCTGATAAGGAGCTGGGTCACGAGGTGGCAGATCTTATCAGCCAAAGATGCCATTATGACGAGGTGCGTGAATATGTGGACATGGGCGGCAGCGAGGACTGCGGCTACTTTATGGAGCGCGTGCAGCAGCGTGGCGGCCGTGCGCTGTATATGATGTATGGCACGCAGCTGGCAGCAGGCCATCACAACAGTCATTTTGATTTCAACGAGGACTGCATGTGGAAGGCTGCGGCAACGATTACCGAAATTGCTGTGCATTTTTCTAACAAATAACAAAGCGTCATGCATTTGTCATAATCATGTGCTATACTAAACAAAGTAAAACATAACGCTACGTTGGAGGTATAGCTTATGCAAGCAAGCAAAAAATTATTTTTGGCATTGGTGTGCGTGGCGGCCCTGGGTGCAGGCACTGCCCTGGCGGCAGCTGACGCACCCCTGGACGCTGTGCAGGCCGACCCGCAGGTGATGCGTGCCCCCGGTACGTATATCACGAGCGGAAAAATTGTCGCTATCGAGGATGGCTTCTATATTATTAAGGGCGAGGGCAGTCGTGCGCAGGTGGCAGCTATCGTGGACCGTGACACCTATGTGGTGGATGGTAAAAGCGGCAGGCTGCGCCTGCCTGGTGCGCTCAAGGTGGGGCAGCAGGTGACGGCCTACTATTCGGCACGCATGACGCGCAGCCTGCCGCCGCAAAGCCACGCCCTGGCCATTGTTATGGGCGCGCCTGACGAGGGCACTGCAGCCTATTTTGAGGTGGCGCAGGCAGCGCTGGCCGCAGATGGCAGCCATGTGACGCTGCTGAACGCCAACAATGACCTGATTGCGACCGTGGATGCCGCAGCCTGCAGTGATTTTGCCAAAATTAAAAGGGGCGACAGGCTTTTGGTTTGGTATGATGTGATGACTATGAGTTTGCCGGCGCAATGTTCGCCTGGTAAGGTAGTCGTTCTACCGTGAGGACGCGCGATAAACCACCATATGCTATGCAACGTCTCCTAGACGTACTAAAAGTACGCCGTCGTCGCCGTTGCTACGCCTCTGGTACTTTCTAGCGCGTCTGGTGTGGAATGTGCCAACTAAAAAAGCCTCCCCTGTTAGGGGAGGTGTCAGCGAAGCTGACGGAGAGGTTTGTATTAGCGGAGAGAGAATGAAACCTCTCAGGCGCCTATGGCGCCAGCTCTCCTAAAAGGAGAGCCTTTAAGTGGGGCTGTAAGCTTATTTTTAGATTTAAAGAAGGTATTAATTTAATGAAGATATTTATGGATACTGCCAATGTTGCAGAGATTGCTAAATTTGTGGATTGGGGCGTTGTTTACGGCGTAACCACTAACCCCAGCCTGATTGCCAAGAGCGGCCGCACGCAGGCGGAGGTTATCCCGGAGATTGCCAAGCTGGTTGCCGGTCCCGTCAGCGCTGAGGTTATCAGCACGGACTGCGAAGGCATGGTGGCCGAAGCACGCAAGCTGGTGCAGATTGCTGATAACATCGTGGTGAAGATTCCCTGCATTCCTGAGGGTCTGAAGGCGGTAAAGATTTTGCATGCCGAGGGCATCAGGACTAACGTTACGCTGGTGTTCAGCATGGCGCAGGCGCTGCTGGCAGCGCGCGCAGGTGCCAGCTATGTGAGTCCCTTTATCGGCCGCCTGGACGATATTGGCGAAAACGGCGTGCAGCTGGTAGAAAACATTGTCAAGGCCTTTAAGCTTTATGGCATTACCACCGAGGTTATTGCTGCCAGTATCCGCAATCTGGAGCACGTGGAAAAGGTTATGCTTACAGGCTGCGCAATTGCTACCATTCCCACTAAGGTGCTGGAGCAGATGATTGTGCATCCCCTGACTGATAAGGGCTTGGCGCAGTTTATGGCCGATTACCAAAACAGCCTGAAATAATAACAGTCTGACTATATTTACAAATTTTGCCAGTTCCTGACCGCCTGTGCGGGATATGCGCATAATGCGCTGCCGCAGCTGCGGCTGGGAGCTGGCATTAGCATTTGCTTGAGAAGGAGTTTAGTACATGAATTTCAAAAGAGCCCTGCAGACCTTATTGGTGACTGTTTCCTGCGGTCTGCTGAACGTGGCAGGGGCGCAGCAGCGTCCTGTTTATATCCCTGAGGATTATGCGACGGAGCTGGCGGAGGCCAGCCTTAAGGCAACGGGTCCCACGCTGCTTTTTAGCGACAGTCCCGAAACCGTTTACCACAATGGCATTTTGTACCGCGACAGGGTGGCAGGCGATGTGCGTTTGTTTTTGCACCATGTCAACGGCGTCAGCGGCAAAAAGAAGCTGGCGGTGATGCTCAAAAACACCGACAGTCTGCGTCCGGTGAAATACAAGGTGCTGCGCAGCGGTGCGGACGGTTTGAGTAATAATTATATGCGTGACGGCAAGCTGTCGCAAAAATATTATTTTGACGATAAAAGCCAAAGGCCGCAGGAGGGGCAGCTGGGCTTTGGCATCAGCCGTGAGCTTTTGAGCGGGCATGGCATCATCCTGCCGACGGACAAGCTGTACACAGCGACGATAGACCTGCACTTTGACAAGCCTGTAGAGGTGAGCGTGCTGATGTGCGAGCCGCAGAGCGACCTGGAGCTGTTCAATGAAAACGCCGCCATCCAGCCTATGGACGAGCACCCCCTACGCGGCACCTTCAGCAACGCTGACTGGGAATATACGCTGCAAAAGCCTGTTGTGGCGCCGCAGACACCGCTTATGCTGGAGCTGGCCACCTCGCAGGAGGGCTATGCCAGGGGCGTGGACGCTACTACCGGCCTGCCTGCCGAAAATTATGGCAATTACGGCATCATCTACAGGGTTAATTTTGCTGTCAGCGGCAAAAAGCCTGTCAGCTTCATCCTTAATCCTATTGGCGGCGCCTTTGCCGGCTATGGCGTTTTAGAAAACAAGACCAAGGGCACGCGCCAGCTGCTGGCCCTGCCTGATTTTGACGTGGCCGTGGGCGAAAAAATTGAGGAGGCTGTAGAGCTGGGCAGGCTCAAGGCCGGCGAATAC
>CAVKMV010000008.1:4872-33872 GCA_963657675.1 Ruminococcus intestinalis | reverse complement strand
GAATACAGCTTCATCTGGTCGCCGCCGGGGGCATCTAACCTGCCGGTGCAGCTGCTGTGGGAGAAAACAGAATAATTGAGATTTAGTTGCAACTACTGGCGGACCTGTTTCCGTCAGTAGTTTTTGTTTTCTGAAATTTACTGCTATAGAAAAGAATGGTTTATCGTTTATAAAGCTGTTGCTGTTGACTTGTTTTTGAATTAAGAATTAGTCATTTATCCGTATGATTTGGGCAAAAAAATCAGAGGTTTATTTGTGATTATTTTGTAGATTGGTACTAAAAACACTTGACAATTTTAACGGCGGGTGTATAATTCTAAATGAGAATTATTTTTGATAAAGGATGATGAAAATGGCTAAAAGAAATACTATTCAAAGACAGTTAGTTATTGCGGCCGTACGTTTTTTAGCAGATCACCCTACTGCTGAAGAGGTATATGACCGCATTACTTTGGAGTACCCTGATATCAGCAAGGGCACCGTTTACCGCAACCTCAATTCTCTGGTGGAAAGCGGCCTGTTGAGCAAGGTTTCCGTTCCTAGCGGTGCTGATCGTTTTGACCACATCCTGGCAAGACATTACCACATCAAATGCACTGAATGTGGCAAGTTTATGAATGTAGAAAACTTTGACTACATTCCTGATATGGACGAAAAGGTGGCAAAGGTTACAGGCTACAAGATGAACCACCATGATATCGTTTTCAGCGGCGTCTGCCCTGAATGCCAAAAGGCTGCCAAGGAGCATCACAGCAGTGAGGAGCTTTTGGGCGACGACCAGAATTAAAGAGGGTTGAATGCGCTAATGCTTGTGGGTGTTGCACCCAAAGCATTTTGGTGCGTAAAAGAAAAAGAGCTGTCGCATAGCGACGGCTCTTTTTTTAGAAGAAAAGCTGCGTTCTGTAAACGGCGCTGACCCCCGCGCTGAGCGCGATGAGGCAGCCAAGCGAGAGCGCGACCAGCAGGGCGGCCTCCTTGCTATTCAGTGGCTGCTGCTGCCTGAGGGCGCGGTGGATGGCCTTGCCGCACAAAACCACCAGCATACCAAAAAGAAATAGGGCAAAAAGTATATTTAGCATCTAATTATTAACTCCTTTGTGAAATAAGCCTTCTATCCAGGTGCAAGCTTTGTAGGCTTATTGTACCATATTTTGCCTAAGGTATGGTATACTATTTTTGCAAAGAGAAAGGGGGCTGCCATTATGGAAACAAGGGTAGCAGTTATTTCGCTCATCGTGACGGAGCCGGAGGCGGTGGAGCCGCTGAACGCCATTTTGCACAGCTACAGCAGTTATATCATTGGCCGCATGGGCTTGCCCTACAGGGCCAAGAACGTCAACATCATCTGCGTGGCGGTGGACGCGCCGCAGGACGTCATCAGCGCCATGAGCGGCAAGCTGGGCCTGCTGGCCGGGGTGAGCGCCAAAACGGCGTATTCCAACGTTATCAGCAGCCGGTAAGCATGCTTTGCTCAAACTCCCCCAGTCACCTAACGGTGACAGCCACTTTGAGGAGGGGGCCTTAACCAGGGCTTTACTATACACTAAAAAGGCTCTCTTTTCGCAACACAAGGGTATTAGCACGACCAACAGCATAAGCTCACCACAAGCCGTCGCGTCTAGCGACGGCTTTTTTGCTGCGTGCGCAAATAGATGCTCATATATAAGACACCAATCCGATTTTTGTGCAACAATCTTTACAGTTTGACGACAAAGCTTTAGGCTAAAGTAATTTTTACAGAAAATTTTTCATTATATGATTATTAACTTTAGTACAAAATATTAAAGCAAACAGCAACGCATCTTCAAGTGCAATTAATAACAAAACTTACAAAATAACCAAGAGGAATTTTTATATAAATTATAGTGAATTTGCATTTTTAACAAAATACTATTACAATATAATTAAAGGAAGGCGGCGCACAGCTAACGTCATCGTTTATATCTTATCTGCGCTACCTGCCGCAGGGAGTTGGGTACCTGTTAAGTGGACACGATTTATTACTAGGAGGGATTTGAGTATGAACAAGATTTTTAAGGTCGTATGGAACAAGGCGCGCAATTGTTATGTTGTCGGCTCCGAGCTTATTTCTAATCATTCCCGTGGAAAAGTACGTGTGGACAGCCGGGGGGGGACAAGCGCCCCACTAAAATTCACCAGCTGGGCCAAGGCAGTGCGTGTGGCGCTGGCGGTTGCGGCTGTGTGCGGCATGAGCTTTGTGGGTATGGATAGTGCGTATGCAGCTAGTAAAGATGTAAAAGAACTAGAGGCAAAGCACGACAATGATATTACCATTATCAACAAAGGCATTGGTTATGATGCTGATTATGGCACAGACACGGTATATGTCAACAAAGAATATAGTGTCAGGAAGAATATAGGTTTGTTGGACGGAGCAATAACTACACATGTGAATAATTTGAACACTGGCATTACCACCATCAATAACGCTATTGGCAACTGGACAGATTGGACTAAAGAATCACAAGTAGCAACAGAATATATTGATACTAAAAATAGTATTAGGTGGAACATATCCAGGTTAGATACTGTAATACAGACACATGTAACGGATTTGAACAACTCCATTAACATCATCAACAGCGGTATTGGCGGCTGGGATGATATAAAATCTACCAACTACATCGTCAAACAGGGTGATACTGCGGTTACAGGCAGCAGCGTAAGGGCAAGCCTGTCGAACCTGGATGCAGCGATTGGCCCGCGTACGAGCGGCAAGTATATTAATGAAAACAATTCAGTAACAGCTAATTTGAAGGCCTTGGATGAAGCTATTACAAAAAGCGGCAGCTGGAAGCTGCAAACTAGTGGCGACGCAGTTGACGTAGCACCCGGCGACACTGTGACGTTTGCAGGCGCTGACAGCAATATTAGCGTAACTAATGAAGGCCAAACCGTCAAGGTGGGCTTGAGCAAGGAGCTGACAGGTCTGACCAAGGTTGAGACTAAAAATGCCTACGTAACCAACGTTGCTGGCGATAGCGACACTTCTGTAACCAACGTAAAATACGTACAGGAGCAGCTGAATAAGTCCGCCGCAGCAGCCAAGACTGAGGTGAAGGCCGGCGCGAATGTAAAAGTTGATGCTTCGGAAGGAAACAACGGGCAAACAGTTTACACCATCAGCGCAACCGATACTAAATATACTGCAGGCAAGGGCATAGAAATTAATACTAAGAACAAGGTTTCCGTAAAGCTGAAGGATGGCGAAAAGAACCTGAAGGTTAACAATGACGGACTGTATCTGAATGATAAGCTCAATGTTACAAGCGTTACCGCAGGCGGTACTGTCCTCAATAGCAAGGGTCTTTCGTTTAGTGGCGGTTCTTTCACTAGCAAGGGTCTCAAGTTTGGCGACACAGTTTATGTAAGCAGCAAAGGCTTGAACGCTGGCAGCCAAAAGATTACTAACGTGCTGGCTGGTACTGCTGATACCGATGCAGTTAACGTAAGTCAGCTGAACAGTGCAATCAAAAAAGCGATCGAAGGCCTTACTCCTGCTGCAGACACGGATACCCATGTTGAAGCAGGGACGTACACAGTAGACAGCAAGACCAGCAGCGTGACGCTGCCTATCGTGGACAAGGACGGGAAGGAGACAGACAAAAACGTCGTTATCAGCGATGTTGCTTCCAATACCAACCTGGGTAAAGTAAACGACGAGCTGGTGAAGACGAATGAGCATTTTAATACTGAGCTTGGCAAAACCAACGAGGCCGTGAATGCAGTTAATGCCAAGGCAGATGCCAACACTGCCGAAATCGCCCGCGTAAACGACGAGCTGGTGAAGACCAATGATCACTTCAATACTGAACTTGGCAAAACCAACGCAGCAGTGAATGCTAACACTGAAGAAATTGCCCGCGTAAACGGCGAGCTGGTAAAGACCAACGAGTACTTCAATAATGAGATTAGCAAAACCAATGATCACTTCAATGCTGAGTTCCAAAAAACCAACGCAGCAGTGAATGCAGTTAATGCTAAGGCGGACGCCAACACCAAGGCGATTGGCACCACCGAGGATGGCACATATGTAAAGCATGATAATACCATCGGCCAGAACCTGAACGCCTTGGACGGACAGGTAGCAACCAACACCCAAAACATCGTTAATCTGGATGAGCGCGTTACTAATAACAGCGAAAATATCGCCAACAACAGCAACCGCATCACCAGACTGGGCGAGCGTGTGAACAAGGTGGGTGCCGGTGCCGCCGCTCTGGCAGCGCTGCATCCCATGGACTTTGACCCCGACGACAAGCTGAGCTTCGCCGCAGGCGTTGGCAACTACAACGGCTCCAATGCCGCAGCCCTGGGCATGTTCTACCGCCCGGACGAAAAGGTTATGTTCAGCGTTGGCGGCACCATGGGCAATGGTGAAAACATGGTCAACGCAGGCGTAAGCTTCGCCCTGGACCGCACCAACCACGTAAGCAACAGCCGCACCGCTATGGCGCGCGAGATTGTGGACCTGCGCGGACAGCTGGCAGAAATGGGCGCGAAGATGGCCAAGATGGAAGCAATGTTCGGTATGCTGGATACCAGCAAAACCGCTCTCTTCCCGGATATCCCCGAAAACCATTGGGCCTATGAATATGTTGCTAAGCTTGCCGGCAACGGCATTATCGAAGGCTACCCGGACGGCAGCTTTGGTGGCGACCGTCACCTGACCCGTTACGAATTTGCCGCAGCGCTGTACCGTGCTCTCGAAAAGGGCCAGGCACTGGAGGCAAGAATCCTCAAGGAATTCGCTCCTGAGCTGGGACGCATCCGCGTGGAGCGTATCAATGGCGCAGACAACGACAAGAACAAGATTGAGCGCGTGCGTGTAAACCGCGGCGCAGGCTATGGCGAGCGCGACCATTACGGCTCCCAGCTTAAATAACAGCTATATAAGGCAAAAGCCCAACCTCTCCTAGTAGTCTTCTGCAGATGACCAAAGGATGTGCAAGGACTGTCGCAACCTGCGGCAGTCCCTGCTTTTTTTCTTGACGCTGGCGGCAATTGGCACTATAATAAAAGCAACTTCATATTTGACCTTTGGGGCAGGGTGCAATTCCCGATCGGCGGTACAGTCCGCTAGCGCTGCGGCGCATGAACCGGTGCAAGTCCGGTACCGACAGTATAGTCTGGATGAGAAAAGGTGGTAAGGCATTTTTTTGGCGTACAGGCTCCTTTGGCATGCTTGTGCGCGTTTTTTGTTTTAAGAAGGTGATATTTTGGCAAGGTTAACAGATGAAGCATATATGCAGCGCGCGCTGGAGCTGGCGCTCGCGGCCGAGGGCAACACCAGTCCCAACCCCATGGTGGGCTGCGTGCTGGTGGATGACGACGGCAATATTGTAGGCGAGGGCTATCACCACAAGGCAGGACAGGCGCACGCCGAGGTGAACGCGCTGGCGGAGGCCAAGGCTGCTGCCCGTGGCGCCACGGCCTACGTG
Organism: Ruminococcus intestinalis; assembly: GCA_963657675.1. GTDB lineage: Bacteria > Bacillota > Negativicutes > Acidaminococcales > Acidaminococcaceae > Phascolarctobacterium_A. Next base: position 28,410 of record CAVKMV010000008.1, on the reverse strand, counting down.
ACGCTGGAGCCGTGCTCGCATTACGGACGCACGGGTCCCTGCTGCGTGGCGCTGGCACGCGCAGGCATTCGCAGGGTGGTGGCGGCCTGCACGGATCCCAACCCCAAGGTTGTAGGGCAGGGACTGGAATATTTGCGCCTGCAGGGTATCGAGGTGCAGACAGGCGTGTGCGAAGAGCAGGCACTGCGCCAAAATGAGCGCTTTTTTACCTGGATTACCAAAAAGCGGCCATTTATTACGCTCAAGTACGCCATGACGCTGGATGGCAAAATTGCTACCGCAGACGGCGACAGCAAATGGATTACAGGCGAGGAGGCACGCACCTACGCCCACCGTCTGCGCCGGCAGCATGACGCCGTGCTGGTGGGAATCGGCACGGTGCTGGCTGATGACCCCGAGCTGACCACGCGCCTGGTGCAGGGAAAGAATCCTGTGCGCGTGGTTTTGGACAGCAATTTGCGCATCTCGCTGATGGCAGCGGTGCTGAACCCGGCGGCAGAGACGATTATTTTTGCAGACGAGGCGGCGGACGCTGTGAAGGCCGAGGCCTTAGCGGCGCTGCCCAACGTGGAGGTGGTGCGCCTGCCTGCGGCAGACGGCAGACTGCCGGCAGAGCGTGTGGTGCAGGAGCTGGCGCAGCGCGGTATCACGAGCGTGCTGGTGGAGGGCGGCAGCGCGGTGCACGGTGCCTTTTTTGACGCAGGCCTGGCGGACAGGGTGTGCGCCTTTATCGCTCCCAAGCTAATCGGCGGCGCGCGTGCGCTTACGCCCGTGGGCGGCGCAGGCGCAGGCCTGGTGGAAGCAGGCTGGCAGCTGCGTGATGTAGAAACCATCGCGCTGGGGCAGGACGTGCTGCTTACGGGCTTGGTGGCAAACCAAGGGGAGGCAGAATAATGTTTACTGGTTTGGTAGCTGAGCTGGGAATTGTTGAAAAGCTGGCGCGGCAGGGAGAATCGTATCATTTGACGGTGGCGGCACGCAGGGTGCTGCAGAACCTCAAGCTTGGCGACAGCGTGGCGGTTAACGGCGTGTGTCTGACGGTGGTGCGCCTGGATGATGCCGCCTTTACGGCGGACGTGATGCCCGAAACGGTGCGCCTGACGAATATCGGCGGCTTGCATGCCGGCGACAGGGTGAATTTGGAACGCACGCTGCGTTTGTGCGACGGCCTGGACGGCCACATCGTGAGCGGCCACGTGGAGGGCCTGGGCGTGATCGCCGGCCGCCGCCCTGATGGTATCGCTCAGGTGGTGACCATTACCACGCCGCCTGAGCTTTTGCGCTACATCATCAAAAAGGGCAGCATTGCTATTGACGGCATCAGCCTGACGGTGACGCAGGTGACGGAGACCGGCTTTTCGGTATCGCTCATTCCCCATACGGCCAAAGAAACCACGCTGGGCTTTAAGGACGTTGGCGACAGCGTCAACCTGGAAACGGATATAATTGGCAAATACGTGGAGCGGATGCTGGGGCTGGCGGATAAACGGCAGGACGGACCGCTGCTGGATAAGAATATGCTGCTGGAAAACGGCTTTATGTAAGTATAAACGGGAGAAAGAACATGACGGATTTTAAGTATAATACGATTGAAGAGGCCATTGCCGCTATTAAGGCTGGCCAAATGGTTTTGGTGACCGACGATGAGGACAGGGAAAACGAGGGCGACCTGATTATGGCGGCCGAGCTGTGCACGCCTGAGGCGATCAATTTTATGGCCAGGGAGGCGCGTGGTCTTATCTGTATGCCTGCTGCGGCCGAGGTTATGGACAAGCTGCAGTTTGGCGCGATGGTGACGCACAATACCGATAATCACGAAACTGCTTTTTCGGTGTCTATCGACCATGTGGATACGACTACGGGTATTTCGGCCTATGAGCGTGCCTATACGATGAAAAAGTGTGCTGATGAGGGCGCGCAGCCCGGCGATTTCCGCCGTCCCGGCCATGTCTTCCCCCTGCGTGCGCGCAAGGGCGGCGTGCTGGTGCGCACGGGTCACACCGAAACCACGGTGGATTTGTGCAAGCTGGCAGGGCTCAAGCCTGTGGGCATCTGCTGTGAGATTATGAACGATGACGGCCATATGGCGCGCACTCCTGATTTGATTGCCTTCGCACAAAAGCATAAGCTGGTGTTTATTACGGTGGCGGAGCTGGTTGCCTACCGCAAGGCGCACGAAAAGATGGTGCACCGCGTGGCTGAGGCAGCGCTGCCGACTAAGTATGGCAATTTCCGCATTATCGCCTATGAAAACGACCTAGATGATTTGTGCCATGTGGCTATTGTCAAGGGCGAGATTGCCGGCAAGAAGGATGTGCTGGTGCGTGTGCACAGCGAATGCCTGACGGGTGATGCCTTCGGCAGCCTGCGCTGCGACTGTGGCGATCAGCTGGCGACGGCGCTGCGTATGATTGAAAAGGAAGGCTGCGGCGCTGTTGTGTATATGCGTCAGGAGGGGCGTGGCATCGGCCTGGCTAATAAGATCCGCGCTTATGCGTTGCAGGACCAGGGGCTGGATACGGTGGAGGCTAACGTGCGTCTGGGCTTTGCGCCGGATTTGCGTGACTATGGCATGGGTGCGCAGATTCTTTCGGACCTGGGGCTGACAAGCGTGCGCCTGATTACGAATAACCCGGCCAAGCGCATTGGCCTATCGGGCTATGGCATTACTATCAGCGGGCGCGTGCCGATTATCATGGAGCCGAATAAGTATAATGAGCATTATCTGGATGTGAAGGAAGAGAAGATGGGGCACAAGCTGCACGAGGGCTGCGGGTGTCATTGATGTGATGTTTTGATGCTCGCAATTATATGAAATTCAGTTCATCGAAATTTTGCTTACGTCGAACAATATAGGTTATGGTAAAGTGCTTTTTGCTAAGCTTTTTGCACGAGCAAAAAGCGCTGAGTTTCCCGCGCTTTCTAAAAGCGCGAACCTTTCTTGCTTCTTCTTTCAGTTATGAAAGAAGAAGGCCTAAGCTTTAAAAAGTAACATCCGCAATTATATATCGCTTAGCAACGAAAAATTTTTTTACGGTAACTTCGCAAGGAAGTACGACGAAATGCTGCGAAACTCGCGCTATGCGGATAAAATGCTTCTGTAGTAAAAAGCTTATCGCTCAAACAGTCGCAGCATTTCTGTACTTCCAGTTGCTTGTTCCCTAAAATTTTTATGTTGCAACCGCGATAATATAATTGCTTAATTCAGCTTTATATTTCATTCTGAAAAATAAAATATGAAAATAATGGAGGAATACATTATGAACACTTTAGAAGGAAAACTCACCGCTAAAAACATGAAGGTGGCAATCGTCGTTGCCCGCTTTAACGAATTCATCACCAGCAAGCTGCTGAGCGGCTGCGTAGACTGCCTGCTGCGCCACGAGGCTGCAGACGAGGATTTGACTGTTGCCTGGGTTCCAGGTGCCTTTGAAATTCCGCTGGCTGCGCAAAAGCTGGCCACAAGCGGCAAATATGACGCAGTCATCTGCCTGGGTGCCGTTATCCGTGGCGCTACGCCGCACTTTGATTATGTCTGCGCCGAAGCCTCCAAGGGCATTGCCCAGGTGAGCCTGCAGACAGGCGTGCCTGTTGCCTTTGGCGTGCTGACCACCGAAAACATTCAGCAGGCTGTGGAGCGTGCAGGCACCAAGGCCGGCAACAAGGGCGTGGACTGCGCTATGACGGCCATGGAAATGGTTAACCTGCTGCGCAATATGTAATTGACGCAACGCAGGCGCGACAAGGATTTGTAACATTTCCTTGCTTGCCTTTTTGACCATTATGCTATATAATTGAAAATGTGGACGTGCCCTGTAGATGGCCGTTCCCGTTGCAGAATTTTGCAAGCCCGCTAGCAGTAGTTTAGTGGGCTTGTTTTGTTAAGGAGACATAATTATGGAAGACGTTTTGACCAAGGCCACCGCTGACGGTGTGCGTATTTATGCTTTGAGCACGACTAATCTGGTGCGTGAGGCAGCCAAAAGGCATGGCTGCTCGCATCTGGCAAGCGCGGCGCTGGGCCGTGCTATGAACGGCGCCCTGCTTTTGGCAGCGACGATGAAGGACAATGAGCGCATCAGCCTGCGCCTGAAGGGTGACGGTCCCCTGGGCGAGGTGGTTGCTGACGCTGAGGGCACCTGCGTGCGCGGTTATGTAGAAAACCCGGATGCGTTTTTGCCGTTGAAAAACGGTAAGCTGGACGTGGGCGGCGGCATCGGCCAGGGAAATATTATCGTGACGCGTTATCTGCAAAACGCAGAGCCCTTTACAGGCTACTGCGAGCTGCAGGATGGCGAAATTGCCAGCGATCTGACCAAATATCTGTACGTATCCGAGCAGACGCCGACGAGCGTCGCCTTGGGTGTTTTGGTGGACAAGGAGGGCGAGGTTACTGCCAGCGGCGGCTTCTTTATCCAGGCGATGCCAGGCTGTGCGGACGAGGTTTTGGAAAAGCTGGAAAACAACGTGAACCTGATGCCTTATGTGACGCAGCTTCTGGAAATCGGCTATACGCCGCAAAAGATGATTGAGATTATCGGCCGCGGGCTGGACGTGGATATTAAGGAGACAGTGCCGGTAAGCTTTAAATGCCGCTGCAGCCGTGAACGGATTTTGACGGCGCTGGGCAGCCTTGATACCAAGTCGCTGACAGAGCTGGCGCAGGATAAGGTGACGGAGGCGCACTGCCAGTTTTGCAATACCACCTACGAATTTTCGCAGGCGGAGGTGCAGCAGCTGCTGGCTGGCAAGCAAAAGCAGGAGCAGGAAAAGGCAGACTGACAAAAGTTTTCTTGACAAACGGAACTTTTGTTTGTATAATTAGGGCGAAGAAACGAAATCAATATTTTATATATTAGGAGGCAGGCAGATGGACGCAGATAAAAAGAAAGCCTTAGATATGGCGATGCACCAGATTGAAAAGGATTTTGGCAAGGGAAGCATTATGATGCTGGGCGAGGCCGGTGCGAAGATGAATATAGAGGTCATCCCGACCGGTGCTTTGTCCCTGGATATTGCCTTAGGCGTTGGCGGCATTCCCCGCGGCCGTGTTATTGAAATTTATGGACCTGAATCCTCGGGTAAAACTACTGTGGCCCTGCACATGATTGCAGAAGCACAGAAGCTTGGCGGTTATGCCGCCTTTATCGATGCGGAGCACGCTTTGGATCCTGAATACGCACGTCATTTGGGTGTAGATATTGATGAGCTGCTGATTTCGCAGCCTGATAACGGCGAGCAGGCCCTGGAAATTGCTGATGCCCTGGTGCGCAGCGGCGCTATTGATATTATCGTTATCGACTCTGTTGCCGCACTGGTACCACGCGCCGAAATTGAAGGCGAAATGGGTGACTCCCACGTTGGCTTGCAGGCGCGCCTGATGAGCCAGGCGCTGCGTAAGCTGACGGCTCTGATTTCTAAATCCAAATGCGCCACCATTTTTATCAACCAGATACGCGAAAAGGTGGGCGTTATGTTTGGCAATCCCGAAACCACTACCGGCGGCCGTGCGCTGAAGTTTTATTCGACAGTACGTTTGGATGTGCGCCGCATTGATACGCTGAAGAACGGCAATGAGATGATTGGCAGCCGCACCCGCGTCAAGGTGGTGAAAAATAAGGTAGCACCGCCGTTTAAGCAGGCAGAGTTTGATATTATGTACGGCAAGGGTATTTCCCATGAGGGCTGTCTGGTTGATTTGGGCGCAGATATGGACATCCTTAATAAGAGCGGTGCCTGGTATTCCTATGGTGATATCCGTCTGGGTCAGGGCAAGGAAAAGGTTAAGGACTTCCTGCGCGAAAATCCGGATATTGCCAACGAAATTGAAGGCAAAATCCGTGCCGCTACCATTGCCAAGGTAGAAGCAGCACCAGCTGCCGCAGCAGAAGAGGAGCCATTGACAGATGTGGAGCCAATCTTCAAGGAATAAGCGGCCGGAAAAGAAGCTTGCCAGTGCGCAGGAGGCTTATAGCTGCGCACTGGATTTATTATCCTACCGCGACTACAGCAACAAAAAAATGCTGGAGCGTCTGCAGCGCAAGGGCGCGGATGACGCGCAGGCCAGGGAGGCTGTAGCGAAGCTGGAGGGCTACGGCCTTTTGGATGAGGAGCGTTATGCGCAGCGGGTGTACGAGGGCTGGCTGAACAAGGGCTGCTATGGCAGGCAGCACCTGCAGGCGGAGCTGGCCAAACGTGGCATACGCGCGGAGATAGCGGCAGATATTTTGGCGCTGTTTACGCCCGAGGCTGAGGAGCAGAACGCGCAAAGGGCGGCAGAGCTCTTTTGGCAGCGCAACCGGCGCAGGCTGGCGCAGGAAGCAGATAACAAAAAAATATATGCCGCGGCCGGCCGTTTTATGGCGGCACGCGGTTTTTCGGCAAGATATGTGCACATTATATTGGACAGGCTGCATTTTGATGACGATGTGTGGCGGTAAAACTTGACAATTTTGTTAATTTTAATTACAATGTAATTATCCAATCGTGTTAATATCGACGATTTTCACGAGGCGACGCGCAAGCGGTTGCCTTATTTTTTGCCCTGTTTCAGAATAAATAATACGTTAATTTGCTATAGATTAATTGATTAGGGATTCAAAGGAATAAGGACATTCATAGCAGACGCGGGCAGGCGCCTGCTGTTATTATGCAAAAATATCTTGAAAAATACTAAAATCAGGAGGTGAGGACAATTTTAGAAATTATCGGTACAGCTGTCGTTGTTGGCCTGGCAGGCGGCACCGTGGGCTATTTGGTCCGCAAAAATGTCGCTGAAGGCAAAATTGCTACTGCTGAAGAGCAGGCAATCCGTATCGTACAGGATGCGGAGCAGGCTGGCGAGGCAAAACGCAAGGAAATTATGATGGAGGCCAAAGAGGAAATCCATCGTCTACGTTCGGAAATGGAACGTGAAAATAAAGACAGACGCAGTGACCTGCAGCGTCAGGAGCGTCGCTTGCTGCAAAAGGAAGAAAACCTGGACCGTAAGATTGAATCCTTTGAGCGCAAGGAGGAAAAGCTGGCTTCTAAGGAGCAGCGTCTGAACGCTACCCAGGAAAAGGCCGATGCTATGCTGGAAAAGCAGCAGGTTGAGCTGGAGCGTATTTCCGGCCTGACCAGCGAGGAGGCCAAGCAGGAGCTGCTGCAGTCCTTAGAGGATGAGGTTAAGCATGAGTCTGCTATGATGGTTAAGGAGCTGGAGCAGCAGGCTAAGGATGAAGCCGACCGCAAGGCAAGGGAGATTATTTCCCAGGCAATACAGCGTTGCGCAGCCGACCAGGTGGCAGAAACTACTGTTTCGGTTGTTGGCTTGCCTAACGATGAGATGAAGGGCCGTATTATTGGCCGCGAGGGCCGCAACATCCGCACTTTGGAAACCCTGACCGGTATTGACCTCATTATTGATGATACGCCGGAGGCCGTTATTATTTCGGGCTTTGACCCTGTGCGCCGTGAGGTTGCGCGCATAGCCCTGGAAAAGCTGATTAACGATGGCCGTATTCATCCGTCCCGCATTGAGGAAATGGTGGAGAAGGCACAAAAAGAGGTTGAACAGAAGATTAAGGAGGCCGGCGAGCAGGCAACCTTCGCAGTTGGCGTGCATGGCCTGCATCCTGAGCTGATTAAGCTTTTGGGTCGCTTAAAATACCGCACCAGCTATGGTCAGAACGTACTCAACCATTCGGTGGAGGTGGCCAGCCTGGCCGGCGTTATGGCCTCGGAGCTGGGTGTTGACGTGGTGCTTGCCAAGCGTGCAGGTCTTTTGCACGATATCGGCAAGGCTATTGACCATGAAATGGAAGGCTCCCACGTGGAAATTGGCGGCGAGATTGCCAAAAAGTTCCGCGAATCCGAACTTATTATTAATGCAATTTTGGCGCATCATGGAGATTGTGAGCCTAAGAGCGTGGAAGCAGTGCTTGTTTCCGCTGCTGACGCCGTAAGTGCTGCCCGCCCCGGCGCAAGAAGAGAGACCCTGGAAAGCTATTTGAAGCGTTTAACTCGATTGGAAGAGATCTCTGAGTCCTTTGAGGGCGTAGAGAAATGCTATGCTGTACAGGCTGGCCGCGAAATTCGCATTATGGTTAAGCCTGAGGTTATTGACGATGCTTCTGCAGTGCTTTTGGCACGCGATATTTCGAAGAAGATTGAGGCCGAGATGGAATATCCCGGTCAGATTAAGGTCGTTATTATCCGCGAAACCCGTGCTGTAGATTATGCAAAGTAAAATTTGATAAGGCTGAGGCTCTGTCTGGTGGTGCTTGTAATGGCACCATACAGGCAGAGCTTTTTATTTTTTTGCTGGCAGGATTTTTGCCAAAGACGTCGAATAGTATTTCTTGGAAAATTTTTGACAGGTGCGCCAGCTGCGGCTGGTGCTGAAAAGGGAATACCGGTGTGAATCCGGAGCAGTCCCGCTACTGTAAGCGGAGCCCAGGCAATTATGTCACTGACGCAAGTTGGGAAGGCGCTGTGGGCGATGAAGCTAAGCCAGGAGACCTGCCTGTTACAAAGCCGATAGCCTGCGGGGGATAGGCTGGCTTTGACGTGCGCAATTTTATAAAGACGAAGCGGGTATTGACGTATCCGCTGTAATCTCCCGCAAGGGAGATTTTTTTGTTTTACTAATGAATGAAGGGAGGTTTTATTATGAGCGGAAAGATTGTTATGGTTACTGGCGGCGCACGCAGTGGCAAGAGCGAATTTGCCGAAAGCTATGTAATGCATTATTCTCCCAAATGCGATTACATTGCTACCGCCGAAATTTTGGACGAGGAAATGGCGGAGCGTGTGCGCCTGCACCGTGAGCGCCGTGACGCGCGCTGGGTGAACCATGAGGCACCCTACCATGCGGACAGGGTCCTTGCAGCCCTGGGGCAGGAAACAAGGGCAGTGCTGTTTGACTGCCTGACGATTTATATGTCGAATCTTTTTTATGGCAAGGAGGCGCCGCAGGGGACGTTTTTGGAGCGCTGCGACGCCGTACTGGCAGAGATTGACAAGCTGCTTGAGGCAGCGCGTGCCTGTGGCAAAAGGGTTGTTTTTGTGACCAACGAGGTGGGCAGCGGCATCGTACCCGATAACCAGATGGCCCGTGAATACCGCGATTTGGCCGGCTGGGTGAACCAGCGTGTGGCGCAGGCTGCTGACCATGTTTATTATTGTGTGGCAGGACAGGCTGTGGACGTAAAAAAATTAGCATTTAAGTTTGAGGATGAAGGAGAATAAGCAAAGATGGAAAATATTACGATACCTGCCTTGGATGAGCAGATGATGCAAAGCGTACGCGACGGCTTTGCCGGGATGGATAAGCCGGCGGCAGGCCTGGGCAAGCTGGAGCAGATGGTGGTGCAGCTTGCAGGCATGGTGGGCAGCGACCTGCCGGATAAGCTCAAGACAGCCATGGTGCTGATGTGCGGCGACCACGGGATTGCCAAATACGGTGTCAGTGCCTACCCGCAGGAGGTAACGATGCAGATGATTAACGGCTATATGCGCGGTACTGCGGGCGCTACGGTGCTGGCACGCCACGCACACGCTGATGTATATGTGTGCGATGTGGGCACGGCCTTTGATTTGAGCGCAATGGAAAAGGTTTATGCCAAAAAGGTGGCCTGGGGTACGCAGGACTTTACCCAAGGCGCGGCTATGACGCGTCAGCAGGCCGAGGCAGCCATCCGCGTGGGCATAGAAATGGCCGATATGTGTATAGATAAGGGCTACAACCTGCTGTATACAGGCGAAATGGGTATTGGCAACACCACCTCAACCGCTGCTATCGCCAGCGCCTTTTTGGGTCTGGACCCGCTTTTGACGGTGGGGCGTGGCAGCGGCATTAACGATGAGCGCATGAAGATTAAGCGTCAGGTGGTTATCGACGGCCTGGCCAAGAACCAGCCTAAGCAGGGAGATGCTATGGACATCCTCTGCAAGGTGGGTGGCTATGACCACGCAGGCCTTGCAGGCGTGATCATCGGTGCTGCCCGCCGCCGCGTACCGACGATGGTTGACGGCGTTAACGCCACGGCTGCAGCACTTTTGGCTTATGGTCTATACCCTGAGTGCCGCAATTATATGCTGTGCTCGCATTTGAGCAGCGATATTTCGCACAAAAAGATGCTGGAGCTTTTGCAGCTGTCGCCGATTGTAGATGCAGGCATGCGTTTGGGTGAGGGCACGGGCGCTTCGCTGGCCATCGTGGTGCTGCAGGCTGCGCTGGATGTTTATAAGCATCTGGGCAGGTGAGCTTATGCGTGACTTTATCACCTGTCTGGAATTTTTGACTAGGATTCGCTTCAGCAACCGCACTGATTGGCATGACGACGACTTTAGCCGCAGCGTGCCCTACTTCCCCCTGGTGGGTTTGGTGATGGGTGTTTTTATGGGCGCGGTCAACTACGGTCTGTATTATTTGCAGATGCCGCCGCTGCTGCGTGCGGTGATGCTGATTTTGGCGGAGCTGATTATCATCGGCGCGTTGATGTACGATGGCTTTATGGATACGTCGGACGGCGTGTTCAGCGCGCGTGACCGTGAGCGCATGCTGGAGATAATGAAGGACAGCCACGTCGGCTCTAACGCCGTCATCGCACTGGTGTGCGTTGTGCTGCTCAAGGTGGCGGCCTATGCGACGTTGGATGCTGCGAAGCTTTCGTGGGCACTGGTGGCGGTGTTTGTGGCGACACGCACCTTTATGGTGACCTACATCGTCAATTACAAGTACGCACGCAAAACCGGCATCGGTCACATGTTTACGGCCTACGCCAAGCCTGCATATACCTATATCGCCTTTGCCATCTGCCTGGCGCTCGTTTTTGCCTGTGGTCTGCCCTATCTATATACGGCAGTGGCTACCTTCGTTATCTGCCAGGGGATTGCTCACTTTTTGAGCGGACAGCTGGGCGGGCTGACTGGTGATACCTATGGCTTTTTGACGGAATGCGGCATGGTAATTTATCTTATGCTGGCGACGTATTTGTTATAAATATCATACTTATCAACGTAATCACTTATCGTGGTGTGAAGACATTTTGTCAACGTAATTACTTATCGCGGTGTGAAGACATTTTTGTCAACGTAATTACTTATCGCGGCGCGAAGACCTTTTTCTTAACGCAAATTTCGTGAGGAACCAAGACGAATTGCCGCAAAACTCGCGCGAAGCGGATAAATTTTGCTATAGAAGAAGTTTTCGCGCTCAAACAGTTGCGACAATTCTGTGGTTCCAATCACTCATTTGCTAAAAAAGCTATTTCGCTTTGCGATATAGTAATTACGTATCACATTACTGCGAACATACAGAAAGGAACATCAATATGCATATAGAAGAAATCATCCAAAAGATTGTGCCTGCGGACAGGGGCTGCATGAAGCTGGCGCAGACACGCTTTGATAATTTGATTAAGCCTGTTGGCAGTCTGGCCAAGCTGGAGGAAATGACCTCACGCTACTGCGGTATTTTGGGCATATACGAAAAGCAGGACCTGGCTTATCCCAAGCGTGACCTGCTGGTGTGGTGCGATATTGCCGAGGCGGAGCAGGCCGGCAAAATTATGCACGCTAAATGGCCGGTAAACGTACTGGCCGCCGAAACAGGCGGACGTGCCGTGGCGCTTGTCGTTACGAGTGAAGCAGAGGCGGACGCCCTGGAGGAGGGCGCAGCACTGGTGCAGGAGCTGGTGCACGAAAACGGCCTGGGGCTTTTAGGCTTTGGCTGCCTGACGCAGGCTGATAACGCCATGGTGCTTGACGCTATGGCAGGCGGTATTTTGCAGGCAGCGGCAATGAAGGTGCCTGTGATTTTGGACGGCGTTGCCACCTGCAAGGCTGCCCAAAAGGCAGCAGCGCTCGCACCTGCGGTTTTGGATTATTGCTTTGGCGGGCATGTGTCGGCAGAGTCCGGGGCGGAAGAGGCTTTGCAGGAGCTGGGGCTGACGGCGCCGCTGCGCCTGGATATTCCCGACGGGGCAGGTGAGGGCGCAGCTATTTGCTTTACGCTGTTTGATGCAGGCATCAAGGCCTTCAAGGAGATGGAAACCTTTGAGGAGGCAGGCGTACACGCAGAGATGAAGGAGTTTTCGCTGGCAGAGCAGTCCAAAAAGGAGCAGGCCTGAAATGGGTAAGATATATTTGATCCGTCATGGCGAAACCGACAGCAACAAGGGGCACCGCTTTCAGGGGCGGATGAACCTGCCGCTGAACCCCAGGGGGATGCAGCAGTCGGCCGCTCTGGCGCAGTATATGCAGCATCTGCCTGTAGACGCTGTGTATTGCAGCAGCATGCTGCGCGCCTGCATGACGGCAGCACCGCTGGCTATGCAGAAAAATATCGCCTATCATCCGCTGGAGCTTTTGCAGGAGGTATGCTTTGGTGCCTGGGAGGGGCTGGAGTATGGCGAAATTACCAAGCGCTGGCCCAAGGAGATGGAAGCCTTTTTAACGCGTCCGGGTGAATGGATTCCGCCGCAGGGTGAAAGCTTTCATGATGCCGCACGTCGCTGCAACGAAGCCTTTGACTATATCTTTGCACGCGAGGGACACGAAAAAAATATTGCCATCGTGTCACATGGTGGCATTATCCGCGTACAGCTGAGCCTGATTTTGGGTATGCCGCTCAACAATTTGTGGAAGCTGAGCGTGCATAACGTTTCTGTGAGCACGATTAACGACTGGCAGGGAAATATGGTGGTAGAAACGGTCAACGACGCACACTTTGCCAGGGCGCAGGGCAATGCGGTGAATTGGCTGCACCGCTAATAACGGTAAAAATTCTTAATAAGAATTTTACGCATTTTTACCAATCATTGATTGACTTTTATAGTTGCTTACTATATACTGTTAATGGTGTATCTCAGTGGTCCGTTTAAGTTCCTAACTTCTTCTATCATAGATGACAGGGGGAAGCCAAGGTAACATCTTAATGCGTTCTTTGGGGTATGTTCTATCTATGATTAGGAGTGATCAAACAATGAAAGAAGACAAGACTTTAACCTGCTGCGAATGTGGCAACGAATTCGTATTCTCCGCTTCCGAGCAAGAATTCTATGAAGAAAAGGGCTTCACCAACGAGCCGCGCCGTTGCCCGACCTGCCGTCAGGCACGCAAGCAACGCATGGGCGTACAAACCGAGCGTCCGCAACGCGAAATGTTCCCCGCAGTTTGCGCTGAATGCGGCAAAGAGACCATGGTACCCTTCAAACCTTCCAATGACCGTCCGGTATACTGCCGTGACTGCTTCAACGCACGTAAGCACTAATTAGTTGGATTAAAAAAATGCAGGTACAGCTAGTAAGGCTGTACCTGTTTTTTTCATCAGGAGCATTATGACACGCATTATAGATAGTGATTTTCTGCACCGAGCGCTCAAATATTATTATGGCTACGACAGCTTCCGCACGGGGCAGGAGGAAATTATAAGTAAAATTTTACATGGCCAGCCGGTGCTGGCGGTGCTGCCGACAGGCGCGGGCAAAAGCATCTGCTTTCAGCTGCCGTCGCTGGTGCTGCAGGGAGTGACGCTGGTTATTTCGCCGCTGATATCGTTAATGAAGGACCAGGCGGAGGCACTCACGGCCCGCGGTATTCCTGCTGCGTACCTGGATAGCAGTATGAGTAAGAATGAATATGGCAGGGTGCTGCATGCCGCGCTCAACAAGCAGTGCAAATTTTTGTATGTGGCTCCTGAGCGCCTGGTAAACCAGCAGTTTATAGATTTTGCGCAGCAGGCCAACATCACGATGGTGGCGGTGGATGAGGCGCACTGCGTGTCACAGTGGGGACACAGCTTCCGCAAGGAATATTATGCTATCCCAGACTTTATCCGGACATTGCCCAGGCATCCGCTGGTGGCGGCGTTTACTGCTACGGCTACGCCCGAGGTGCGGCAGGATATTATCAAGCGCCTGGGTATACCTGGTGCTAAAATCGTGGTGACAGGCTTTGACCGCCCTAATTTGCATTTTGCTGTGCAGCGGACGCAGGACAAGGAGCGGTCGCTTTTGGATTTTGTACGCAGGCATAAAAAGGAATGTGGCGTTATTTATTGCGCTACGCGTGCCAGGGTGGAAAGCGTGACGCAGCTGCTGGTGCGGCAGGGGTTCAGTGCCTTGCGCTATCATGCAGGCCTCACAAGCGAGGAGCGGCGCGAAAACCAAAACGCCTTTGTGGGCGGCGCGGTGCCTTTGATTGTGGCAACCAACGCCTTTGGCATGGGCATAGATAAGGCGGATGTGCGCTTTGTGGTGCATTATAATATGCCCAAGGATATTGAAAGCTATTACCAGGAGGCAGGGCGCGCAGGGCGTGACGGCCTGGAGGCGGAATGCCTGCTGCTTTATGATAAGTCGGATATTGCAGTAAATAATTATTTTATCGGCCACGACCAGCCGGATTTGGCGTGGAAGGCCGAGGAGAAGAAGCGTTTGGACAGGATGATTTATTATTGTAATACGTCCTGCTGCCTGCGCAGGGTGCTGCTGGAATATTTTGGCGAAAAAACAACGTCGCAGTGCGGCCATTGCGGTAACTGCGACGTGAATAAGAACGCCAGCTGGCGTAGGTTTTTGGATATATAGGGTGATAGGTGTGTTTCTGAATGGCAATCAAATTATCGCCCAAGCAACATAAAAATTTTAGGGAATGAGCAATTGGAAGTACAGAAATGCTGCGACTGTTTGAGCGATAAGCTTTTTGCTACAGACGCATTTTGTTGGCATAGCGCGAGTTTCGCAGCATTTCGTTGTACTTCCTTGCGAAATTACCGTTAAAAAATTTTTCGTTGCAAGGCGATATTTGATTGCATAGCTTATTCTATCTCTATGCTCTCCCCTGGCTTAACCACAAGCACCTTGCTTGTGGTTTCTTCTTCTACTGCGGCCTTGAAGGCGGCCACATCCTGGGCGATGGGCGGCCAGGTGTTGTAGTGTACGGGGATAACGTATTTGGCCTGCAGGAATTTGCAGGCGATGAGGGCGTCATTGGGGTCCATGGTGAAGTTGCCACCGATGGGAAGGACGGCGTAGTCAAAGGGGTCCAGCTTGGGCAGCAGCTGCATATCGCTAAAGAGGGCGGTATCGCCGGCAAAGTACAGCTTGGTGCCGTAAAAATCGAGGACGATGCCGCAGGCGTGACCGCCGGGAACGCCTGCGCCGTGAAAGGCCAGGGTGATGCGCACCTTGCCAAAGGGGAATTTGAAGGTGCCGCCGAGGTGCATACCATGTGCCTTGCAGCCTGCTTCCTGCGCCAGACCGCAGATTTCGGCAGTAGAAATGATGGTTGCATCACAATTTTTGGCAATTTCAAAGGCACTGCCCAGATGGTCAAAATGGCCGTGGCTGATAAAGATATAGTCGGCCTTGATATCCTTGGGCGTCAGGCCTTCGGGGTTGCCATCCAGATAAGGGTCGAAGATGATGGTGGAGCCGTTCTTTTCCAGGGTGAAGCAGGCATGGTTGATGAAATGAAATTTTGCTGACATGGTAGGTACCTCCTTTGGTTTTAACGGTATAATAATTGTCTGGCCGGTCTTTAAGAGCAGGCACCGGCTACAAATATTGCTTACTAATTATTATAGCATATTCCCTCTTTATATTTTTGTGAATTCTTTGGCTTAAAGGCGGGAAAAACTTTACAATTTTGCCTGATGTGCGGTAAAATTGATAAAGCAAAGAATAGGAGTACTGCACTATGAATTATAAAAATTTTGCTTTTGGTTGTACGCTTGTAGGCCTGACGCTGATATCCGCCGTGTGTGCGGCGACAGTGCCTGAGGATGTAGATGAAGCGCCTGCGGCCAAAGCACAGCAGACGATTACTGCTGATAAAAAAGATAGGAAGATTTTGGCGAAAAAGCGTCGTGATGTGCAGGTTAAGGTAGATAAAAATAAAATCGTTGTTTCCAACAAGCCTGTAACCAATAATATACCAGGGGAGATTAAGTCTGCCCCTGCTGCTAAGCAGCCTTCGCTGCTGCAGGAGAAAAACGGCAGATTCTATTTTGCTGAAACCCAGCTGCCCGACGGCTACCGCAGCATCAGCATTTTCGGCCTGCCTATTGCGACCAAGGCACAGGCTGTGTCCTATATTAAGCAGGTCAACCCCAATGTAAAGCTGTCCTGTACGGTAGAAGAGCTGGTGGACTGGTATTGGCAGGAGTCGGAGCGCGAAAACGTGCGGCCGGATCTCGCGCTGGCTCAGTCGCTGGTGGAGACGGCAACCTATTATTATGGCGGAGACGTTTTGCATCACCAGAATAATTTTTGCGGCCTTGGGACCACGGGCGGCGGTGTGCGTGGTGCTGCCTTCGCTACGCCGCAGCTGGGAGTGCGGGCACACATCCAGCACCTTCTGGCCTATGCAAGGAAGGAGCGACCGGTAACAGAAATTATCGATCCGCGCTATGACCTGGCACATAACCTGCGCCTGGGGCGTGGACTGATTGACACCTGGTATGGCCTTAACGGTACCTGGGCGATGGGTTCGTTGTACTGCGAAAAGATTATGGCTACCTACCAAAAGCTGTTGGCGCAGCAGGCGACGGAGCCCGTACCGGGAAAGCAGTCTGCAAAAACAAAGCAAAAGAAAACCAGCATGAAAAAGCGTGTTGAGCAGATTCTGCAGGAAAAAGAATAGGAGGAGTAAAGTTGCATATAGTTTTGGTTGAACCTGAAATTCCCGGTAACACCGGCAATATTGCACGTTTGTGCGCCGCCACCGGCTGCCATTTGCATTTGGTGCGTCCCCTGGGCTTTTCGGTTGAAGATAAATATTTAAAGCGTGCTGGTCTGGATTATTGGCATTTGGTGGATATTCACTATTATGACAGTGTATACGAGGTACTGGAAAAGTACAAGGATAATCCCAAATACTTTTTGACGACTAAGGCGCACGCCTCTTATGCAGATGTGCAATATGCGCAGGACAGCCTGCTGATTTTTGGCAAGGAAACCGCAGGACTGCCGGAGACGCTGCTGCATGAATATCCCGAAAGCTGCATCCGCATCCCGATGATTGAGGACGCGCGCTCGCTGAACCTGTCCAATTCTGTGGCGATTGTGGCCTATGAGGCTCTGCGGCAGAATAACTTTGTTGATTTAACTCTTTATGGAGGGGAATACAAGTGATTATTATCAAGGAATTTGATTTTGACGCGGCGCATTATCTGCCTGCGTATAACGGCAAGTGTGAGCACCTGCACGGTCACACCTATAAGCTGGTGGTGAAGGTAGAAGGCACGCCTGACCATGAGGGTATGGTCATCGACTTCATCAAATTGAAAAATTTGGTCAAGGAGGAGGTACTCAAGCATCTGGACCACGCCTGCCTGAACGATATCCTGCCTGTGCCTTCGGCAGAAAACATCAGCGTCTGGGTGTGGGATAAGCTGGCTGATAAGCTGCAAAGCGAACGCTACCACCTTTGCGAGGTGGAGGTTTGGGAGACGCGCACCAGTGGCTGCGTGTATCGAGGTGTATGATGAAGGACGTACAGAGCGAAAAGGATTTGCGCAATATACCGCTAAAGCACGTGGGGATCAAGGATTTGCGCTGGCCGATAGAGCTGCGCGATAAAAAGCGTGGCACGCAGCACAGCGTGGCCAGGGTGATGCTGGCGGTGGATTTGCCGCATGATATGCGTGGTACGCACATGAGCCGTTTTGTGGAATGCCTGCGGACGCTGGGACCTGTAGGACTGGCGGATGTGGAAGGCATTCTGGACAAGCTTAAGGAGCACCTGCAGGCAGAAAGAGCCTTTATCAAGCTGGAATTTCCGTATTTTGTTACTAAAAAGGCCCCTGTCAGCGGTATGGAAGCACCTATGGATATAGATTGCGTGTATAAGGCCGAAAAGGGCGAAAGGCTGCGTTGGCGCATTAAGGCCGTGGTGCCTGTGCAGACGCTGTGCCCCTGCTCCAAGGAGATTAGCAATTATGGTGCGCACAACCAGCGTGCTTTTGCCAAGCTGGAGGTTGAAGCTGACGAAATGGTGTGGCTGGAGGAGCTGGTGGATATTGCCGAGGCTTCAGCCAGCACGCCGCTTTACGGTCTGCTCAAGCGGCCGGATGAAAAATACGTTACGGAGCATGCCTATGATAACCCGCGCTTTGTGGAGGACGCTGTGCGTGAGGTGGCACTGCGTCTGGAGGCGGACGCACGCATTACCTGGTACCGTGCCGAGGTGGAAAGCATGGAAAGCATTCATAATCACAATGCTTTTGCTGTTGTTGAAAAGGGTGAGCTAAATGCTGATTAAAATTAACCGTGAAATGCTGGGTGATGCTTTGGCAGCGATGGGGGCGCATAAGGACAGCCTGCCGATTTTCGCACGCAAGGCGCAGATTATTCCCCTCAAGCTGCTGGAGGTGCGTACGCCTGCCGCCAATATTATTAAGCAGGAAATGCTGGCGGCCGGTGGCGATGCCGTGACACCTGCAGGCGCGGTGACCTGCGCCACTAAATACGTGGATGTGCTGCTGTTGGGCACGCAAAAGGCCTACAGCGCGCTGCTGGCAAAGCTGGAGCTGATGCCTTGGTTTGGCCTGCCGCGCGTGGCAGAGGACATTAAGGCTGCGCTGCAGCCGGCAGAGCTGCAGACCACGCTGGCAGACGGCAGGGTGCTGACCTATGAAAAGCTATGCGTGATGGGTATTTTAAACATTACGCCGGATTCCTTTTACGCCGGCTCGCGTGTGCCGCAGCTGCAAGCGGTGCTGGAGCGTGCAGGCAAAATGCTGGCAGATGGTGCCGGCATTTTGGATATCGGCGGCGAGTCTACCCGCCCCGGCAGTGACAGCGTGGACGGGGAGGAGGAGCGCCGCCGTGTGCTGCCGGTGATCGAGGCCCTGCGCAGGGAATATCCCCAGGCGGTGCTTTCTGTAGATACCTATCGTGCGGATACGGCGGAGGCTGCCCTGGCTGCCGGTGCTGATATTATTAACGACATCAGTGCTATGGAGGCCGATGCGCGTATGGCAGACGTAGTAGAAAAATCTCATGCGCCCATTATCCTGATGCATATGCGTGGTACACCCAAAAATATGCAGCAAAACTGCGAATATAAAAACGTGGTGGAGGAGGTTGCCGTATATCTGGCGCAGCGGGCGCAGCTTTTGCGTGAGCGCGGCGTGGGTGCGGACAAAATCATTTTGGACCCGGGTATTGGCTTTGCCAAGGATGTGCAGCAGAATTTGCTTTTGATGCGCGATTTGCATACGTTGACTAGCTTTGGTTATCCTGTGCTTCTGGCAGCGTCACGCAAGAGCACGATTGGTGCTGTGCTGGGCGGTGTGGGTGCGGAGCAGCGCCTGGAGGGGACGATAGCGACGAGCCTGCAGGCGGTGTACGCGGGGGCGCAGATGGTGCGTGTGCATGATGTTTTGGAAAATGTGCGCGCTATCAGGATGCTGGAAGCGATTTTAAGAAAGTGATACAAAATAATTACTTTTTGCTGAAGGAGACGGGTTATGGCTATTGCATATATAGCTTTAGGCAGTAATTTGGGGGACAGGGCCGCAAGCCTGCGGCAGGCGCTGCTGCTGCTTTGGCAGCAGGGCGTGGAGGTGCAGGCTGTTTCCGGCTTTTGGGACACTGCTCCCTATGGCGTAACAGACCAGCCGCGTTTTTTGAACGCTGTTTGCCGTGTGCGCACATATCTGGAGCCACTGGCACTTTTGCGCCTGCTTTTGGCAACGGAACGACAGATGGGACGTGTGCGCCTGCGTCATTGGGGCGAGCGCAATATTGATTTGGATCTGCTGCTTTACGAAAATGTGGTAATGGATGAGCCGGAGCTGCGTCTGCCGCACCCTGATATGCAAAACAGGGATTTCGTGCTGCTGCCCCTGGCCGAGCTAGCACCTGATTTGGTGCATCCAACGTTAAATAAGACGATAAGGGAGCTAAAGCAGGAGTTGCTTAGCATCAGCGCAGGGCAGTAGCTGAAGCAGTGCAGCTTGTGAAGCCCTGCTCCTTTGTGCTATAATAAATATCAGAAGACTTTTCTCGGGAGGTAGCTATGAGAATAGATGGTGCCGGCGGTTGCTTTGACAACCGTCTTTATGAGATTGATATTGATGTTGCCTGGAACATCGCCCTTTTGTGCATCAACGAAATGGGCGTAACCATTGACGAGCAAAATGATGCAGAGCATCGCATGCATTTTCATAACAAAAAGAAAATTATGCAGCTGGCTATGCAGAATTTGGATGCAGAGACTGTGCAGGTGATTATGGATTCGACCAAGACGCGGTTGCAGATTTACAACTGGAAGCGTGAGGACAAGGAGGTCAACCAGTTCTACGAGCTCTTTGAAAAGAAGCTGGCAGAATTCCGTGCCTTTATATTGTGTCCCAACTGCACAGCCAAAATCAGCTCGCTGGTCAAGTTCTGCCCTGAATGTGGCTGTAAGATTAGATGAGCCTGTAGCTGTGGCGCAAACAAAAAAGAAACCAAATACCGATTGGTATTTGGCTTCTTTTTAAATCCGAACGGATTAGATTGCGCGGTTAACTTTACCGGAACGCAGGCAGCGGGTGCAAACGTTTACACGTTTAACAGAACCTTCAACAACTGCTCTTACTTGTTGGATATTCGGGTTCCATGCACGTTTGGTGTGTCTATTGGAGTGGCTGACGTTGTTGCCAGCGAGCTTACCTTTACCGCAGATTTCGCAGATAGATGCCATTGTTTCCCACCTCCTTAAACGTGATAAGACATAAGGCACATTCAAATTTAACATGAGTATTTTACCATAAAGAGCACAGAAAAGCAAGGAAAAATTAGGCTAAAGAGGTTAATTATATCAATGTGGTGGAAAGAAAGCGTAACAACCCTCAAGGGTGTAGGCGTAAAAAAGGCGGCAGAGCTGGCCGCGCTAAATATTTTTACTGTAGGCGATTTGCTGGAATTTTATCCGCGGCAGGGGGCGTATCTGGATTACTCGCAGCTAAAAACGATTAAGGACCTGGCGGTTGATAACAGCAAGCAGATTTTTAAGGCAAGCGTGTATCACGTGCAAAACGGCTACAGCGCCAAACGCCGCAGCTACACAACGGTGACCGTGCGTGATGAAACCGGTTATGCAACGCTGTATTTTTTTGGCGGCCAGCGCTATAAGGCGCAAAAGCTGAAGGCGGATATGCTGCTGCAGATTACAGGCAGGGTGCGCCCGGGACGTACAGCTAAAAGCGTGAGCGAGGTGGATGTCCAGGTTTTGGACCAGGACGAGGACAAAACGCCGGGGATTGTGCCTGTATACGCCCTGAGCGGCAGCCTGACGCAGAAGAATTTGCGTACCTGGGTGGGTGAGGCGTTGAAGCTGGCGGAGCAGGAGCTGCCTGAGAGTCTGCCGCAGCAGATAGTAAAAAAGTGTGGCCTGCCTGACAGGTTCACAGCGTTGAAGAACATTCACTTTCCTGCAAGCTGGGAGGCCCTGCGTCAGGCGAAGCGGCGCTTTGTTTTTGAAGAGCTGTTTTTGTTGCAGTGCGGCCTTTTGTATTACCGCCAGCAAAACCATGACAGCCGCGAGGGTATTAAGCATGGCGCAGACGGCAGATTGCTGGCGGACGTTATAGCTGCGCTGCCCTTTGAGCTGACGACAGCGCAGCAAAGGGCCTGGCAGGAAATTTCACTGGATATGCAGGATAAAAAGCCGATGC
Source organism: Ruminococcus intestinalis (assembly GCA_963657675.1). GTDB lineage: Bacteria > Bacillota > Negativicutes > Acidaminococcales > Acidaminococcaceae > Phascolarctobacterium_A. The sequence goes on along the minus strand of CAVKMV010000008.1, from coordinate 6,755 downwards.
ACCGCATTTTGCAGGGCGACGTGGGCAGCGGCAAGACGGTCATCAGTGCATTGGCGCTGGCCAAGGCTGTAGAAAATGGCTATCAGGGCTGCCTTATGGCACCGACGGAGATTTTGGCAGCGCAGCATTTTGCTACGCTGGAGCAGTATCTGCAGCCCTTTAACGTGCGCATAGCGCTTTTGACGGGTGGCATGCGCACGAAGGCGCGGCGCGAGCTGCTGCTGAATCTGGAGCTGGGGCTGGTGGACGTGGTCGTGGGTACGCACGCACTGCTGGAGGAGGATGTGCGCTTTGCTAATTTGTCGGTGGCGGTGACGGACGAGCAGCACCGCTTTGGCGTGGAGCAGCGCGCACGCTTAGCTAACAAGTCTGCTAATGCGCCTGACGTGCTGGTTATGACGGCTACGCCTATTCCGCGTACGCTGGCACTGACGGTGTATGGTGATTTAGATATTTCGGTGATGAAGGGCAAGCCGCCGCAGCGCAGGCCGGTGCAGACGCTGTGTTATACAGATGAACGGCGACACGATGTTTACGCGGGCCTGGTGCGTCAGGTGCAGACGGGTCGGCAGGCCTACGTCGTCTGTCCCCTGATAGAGCAGTCAGAGGCCTTGACGGCCCACAGTGCGGAGGCTGTGTATGAGGAGCTGAAGCGTGATTTTTTGCAGGATATTCCCTGCGCACTTTTGCATGGCAGGCTGAGGGGCGCCGAAAAGGAAGGCATTATGCAGGCCTTTGCCGCAGGTGAGATTAAGGTGCTGGTGAGCACAACGGTTATCGAGGTAGGGGTGAACGTGCCCAACGCCACGCTGATGGTGATAGAAAATGCCGAGCGTTTTGGGCTGGCGCAGCTGCACCAGCTGCGTGGGCGCGTAGGCCGCGGCAGCGAGCAGTCGTATTGCGTGCTGCTGACGGCGGCCGATTCGCCCGAGGCCCTGACACGCCTGGGCGTGCTGCACGACAGCGAGGATGGCTTTTACCTTGCCGAAAAGGATATGGAGCTGCGCGGTGCGGGCCAGCTGTTCGGGCTTAAGCAGCATGGCTTGCCAGATTTGCGAATTGCTGATATAATGCGAGATGTTGACACGATTGCCGAGGTGCGCCGGCTGGCGCAGGCACAGCTGCAGACTCCCCGGGATTGGGAGGAGATCCGCCGTTTGGTGGATTTGCAGTTCGGTGGACGCTTTAACATGATTTTTAATACGTAAAGAGGTCTTTGGTAGATGAATAAAAACTGGCTCAAAAATCCTGATACCTGTGCGAAGGTGGTGGCAGCAGTGCTGCTGGCGGCTCTGCTGCTGGCTATTCACTGCTTTGCCGACGGCTTTTTCAGCAAAACCTTTAAGCTGGCTATCAGTGGTAACGTCAACGGTCTGGTCGAATATCTGCGTTCCTTCGGACCGTGGGCTGTGCTCATCAGCTTTCTGCTGGATGTTTTGATTAACGCTGGCAGCGTTTTTCCTTCTATTTTTCTTTCTACTGCCAATGGTTTGATTTTTGGCCTGCCGCTGGGAATAACCATTTCCTGGCTGGCCGAAACCACCGGTGTGGTTATGAGCTTTTTCCTGATGCGCTTTTTCTTTCGCAATACAGCGGAAAAGATTATTGAAAAGAGCAATTCCCTGAAGGCGATTGACGAAGCCAGCGGCAAGCATGGCCTGGAGTGGATGGCCTTCGCCAGGGCGCTGCCCTACTTTCCGTCAGGAATTCTGACGGCGGTGGGCGCGGTGAGCAGCATCAGTGCGCGAGATTATATTATCGCTAACCTCATCGGCAAGTTCCCTTCTACAGCCCTGGAGGTTGTAATTGGCCATGACGTGGTAAATTTTGAAGAAAACAGCCAGCGCTTAACTATATTGATTATCGCTGTCGGCGTTATCTTT
>CAVKMV010000008.1:0-4862 GCA_963657675.1 Ruminococcus intestinalis | reverse complement strand
GGTTTTATAAGGGCAGCAAAAAGTAAAAACGGGTATAAGAAAACGGCCTGCATCGTACCACAAAAGGGTAAGGCGCAGGCCGTTAATTTTTGTTTATTCGTTCATCATATGCAGGGTTTCAAACAGCTTAAAGAGCAGGCTCATAATGATGGCGACCAGGGTTGCCAGCACCATGCCCTGTACGGCGAAGGCACCAAAGGAAAGCTTGGCACCGGACAGGCCGATAATCATAATGACGGAGGTCATAACCAGGTTGGAGGATTTGCTGTAATCCACCTTGCTTTCTACCAGCACGCGGATGCCACTGGCAGCAATTACACCAAAGAGCAGCACGCAGATGCCGCCCATAACGGGAACGGGGATGCTGTGAATCAGCTCGCTGAGCTTGCCGCAGAACGACAGGATGATGGCGAACACGGCAGCACCGCCGATAACCCAGGTGCTGTAAACCTTGGTGATGGCCATAACGCCGATGTTTTCACCATAGGTGGTGTTGGGGGTAGCGCCGGCGAAGCCGCTGATGACGTTGGAAAGACCGTCAGCAAACAGGGAGCGCGAAAGGCCGGGATCCTTAATTAAATCGCGATCTACGATGTTGCCGGTAACAACAAGGTGACCGATATGCTCGGCCAATACGACCAGTGCTGCCGGGGCAATAATCATAATGGCGTTGACATCAAAGACAGGTGCGTAAAAATGCGGTACCTGGAACCAGGGGGCGTCAAGCACGGGCTGGAAGTTGACGATGCCCATGATGGCGGCAAAAACGTAGCCGCAGATAACGCCGAAGAGGATGGGGATGATGCTCATAAAGCCACGGAAGGCAACGGAGCCGATAACGCCGACGGCCAGCGTGAACATCGAAACTGCCACATTGGTCATATTAATTTCATCACCCGTGAGGCCTGCCATGTTGGCAGCAACCGGGGCAAGCTCCAGACCGATAACGGCGATGATGGCGCCCATGGCAGCAGGCGGGAAGATGATGTCAATCCATTTGGTGCCGACATAGTGTATAATGACGGAAAAGAGCATAAAGAGCAGACCGAAGACGATGAAGCCGGATTGCGCATGGTTGTAGCCAGAATTGGACATAATCAAAAGCACGGGGGAGATAAAGGCAAAGCTGGAACCCAAATAGGAGGGGATTTTGCCCTTGGTGATGAAGATGTAAAGCAGCGTGCCCAGGCCGTTCATAAATAAGCAGGTGGTGGGGCTAACCTTAAACAAAAAAGGAACCAGCACGGTGGAGCCAAACATGGCAAACAAATGCTGGAGACTTAAAGGAATATTCATTAATAGTGGTGGACGTTCTTCGACTTGAATAACTTTGCGTTCCAAATTAATAACCTCTTTTCTAAATTTTGCTATTAGTAATTTTACGTGCAAACGCTGATAATTGCAAGAAAAAAATACCTGAATACAAAATACATAACAATAGAAGCCTTTTTAGTGGTGCCTATAGCCTTGCTTAATGAAAAAGAAAAAAGTATAATATAGAGTCGTAATTGTTTTTCTTTTAGTTTATGAAGGGGGCTTATGTATGTTACAAGTAAATAAAGAGCGCGTTGCGTCGTTGCTCGCAGGCTTGGCTAAATTCACAGCAAGCGAGGAGGGCGTAACCCGTCTTGCCTATAGCGAATTGGATAAAAAGGCGCAGGACTGGCTGCTGCAGCAGGTGCAGGACCTGCATCTTAGCATGCGCACTGATGCGGTGGGCAATGTATTTTTGCGCCGTGAGGGCAAGAATCACGATTTGGCGCCTGTTGCCAGCGGCTCGCATTTGGACAGCGTTATCCACGGCGGTGCCTATGATGGCATGTGCGGCGTGGTGGGTGCGCTGGAGGCACTATATATGCTGCAGGACGAGGACCTGGAGCGCAGCATAGAGGTTATCATCTTCCGTGCGGAGGAATCGAGCCGCTTTGGCTTTGCCACCATGGGCAGCAAGCTTTTGACCGGTAGCGCTACGCCGGAGCAGCTGAGCCGTGGCACGAAAAAAGGTGACATCAGCTTTATTGAAGCGTTGCGCGCCTGGGGCTGCGACCCTGCTGCCTACAAGGCTGCGATAATCACACCGGGGACGTACCATAGCTTTAGCGAAATACACATCGAGCAGGGCAAGGTGCTGGAGCAGACGCAGCACGAGCTTGGCATTGTACATAATATTGCCGCACCGACGCGCTTTAAGCTGCATATTAAGGGCGTTGCCGACCACAGCGGTGCTACGCCGATGGGAATGCGTAAGGACGCACTGGTGAGCGCGGCTAAGCTGATTTTGGCAGTGAACAAGGCGGCTACAGACGAAAAAGCCAACGGCACTGTTGGCACCGTCGGCGTGGTGGATATTGACCCTGGCTCTATTAACGTCGTACCAGGTGAGGTAACGCTGTGGGTGGATGTGCGTGGCGTAGACAAGGCCAGCATCGGGCGTACGCTTGAATGCATTCGCCAGCAGGCAGAGGCAGTGGTTGCCGCAGACGGCGTGGAGGTGGAGCAGGAAATGCTCACAGCCGACAGCCCGGTGGCGCTGGATGAGAAGCTGGCGGCCCAAAGCGAGCAGATTTGTGCGGAAAAGGGCATTAGCTTTTTGCACATGAATAGCGGAGCGGGGCATGACGCTATGCATATGACTAAAATCTGTCCGACGACCATGCTGTTCATTCCCTGCCGCGCAGGCATCAGCCATAACCCTGCTGAGTATGCCAAAAATGACGACATCTGCCGTGCTATAGAGGTGCTGGCAGAAATATTGCGCCGTGAAGCTAATTGACAAATAGGGAAAAAATGCTATAATAAAAAACAGAGATAGCCGATTGTGCTTGGTCGGCTTTCCCTGCAAAGTTTGAGTTTGAAGGAAGCCGCCGAACACATCAGGCGGTTTTTTTCATGCCTTTATTTGGAGCGATACGTAAGTATCAAAACTACGAGAGTAGCAAAGCCAATCATTAACTGAAGTGCTTCAAAAACTGTCATAGCATCACCCCGCCTTCCAGCAGGAACCGACATCGACTATCTCTTGCGAAAATTATATCATTTTATTTCTTTAAATGCAAATATATTTTTACACACCCGTGCCGTCAAAGAAGGGAATAAAGTCCTCACAGGCAGCGCCGCCCTCCTGCACAAAGCCGTCCTCGATGCTGCTTTGCATCAAATAGGCTTCCAGTTCATTATATTCGGGATCCGTAACCTTGCGGTTGATTTCGGGATATTCACCGGCACGGCCGCAGGGAACGTATTGGTGCATAAGGCTGAACATAACCTGGCCGGGCCTGAAGGTGCTGGCGACCCAGTCAATCACGCGTTTGGTGTTATCAAGCATTCCTGGCATAATCAAATGGCGGATGATAACACCCTTGGTCATAAGGCCGTCATCATTTATATGATAGTCGCCAACCTGGTGGTACATCTCCTTAATGGCTTCGGTGGCAGTGCGGAAGTAGTAGGGAGCATTGCTGTATTTGATGGCGGCGATGTCGTCGCTATATTTTAGATCCGGCAGGTAAATTTGCACCTTGCCCTTGAGGCGGCGCAGGGTGTCCTGGGTTTCAAAGCCGCTTGTGTTGTACACTACAGGCACGGGCAAGGGCTCGTCCAGACTTTGCAAAACGGCCTCGGTAAAATGCGTGGGGGTGACAAGGTTGATGTTGTGCGCGCCCTTGGCGATGAGCTCGTGGTAAATCTCCTTGAGGCGGGCAATGGTTATTTCCTTGCCAAAGCCATTGTAGCTGATGTCGTAGTTTTGGCAGAAGACGCAGTGAAGATTGCAGCCGGAAAAGAAAACTGTGCCGCTACCACGGGTGCCGCTGATTACAGGCTCCTCCCACATATGCAGGCCGGCGCGGGCCACGATGGGCGCAAGGCCGACACCACAGCTGCCAAAGCAGCCTTCGGCGCTAGTGATGCTTTGCGGTCTGTCAACGCCGCAGCGGTGTGGGCAAACATAACATAGGCTCATATTTATTCCTCCTTACAGGCGATGGGGGATAGCGATTTATGCTATAGCAATTATTATATCGCAAAGTGAAATAGCTTTTTTAGCAAATGAGTGATTGGAACCACAGAATTGCCGCAACTGTTTGAGCGCGAAAAATTCTTCTGTAGAAAAATTATTTCGCTTCGCGCGAGTTTTGCGGCAATTCGTTTTGGTTCCTCACGAAATTTGCGTTAAGAAAAAGGTCTTCACGGCGCGATATATAATTGCTGTAATAGATTAGTTAACATTCACATATCATCGCACCACATCGCACTGCTTTCATTGTAGCACAACCCAAAGCAGTTGACAAAAATAGCAGGAAATTTTATAATTTTGGTAGTAGGTCATATAACTGACGGAAGTGGGTTACCACAGGGGAGTATGACCGGTGACGCCGACCGTCTGGGCAGGATTATTTTCTGGTACCAGTGTGTCGGTTTTTTGTTTATGCTGGTACTCTAGGATTGAGGAGGAATAGTAATGAAAGAATTAGCTTTAAAATACGGCTGCAACCCCAATCAGGGACAGGCGCGTATTTATATGCAAAATGGCGCAGAGCTGCCTATTGAGGTTTTGAATGGCCGCCCCGGCTATATTAATTTTTTGGATGCCTTCAACAGCTGGCAGCTGGTAAAGGAGCTGAAGGAGGCCACCGGTCTGCCTGCTGCCGCTTCCTTTAAGCATGTCAGCCCGGCAGGTGCTGCCGTTGGCCTGCCGCTGAGCGACACCCTGAAGAAGATTTATTATGTGGACGATCTGGAGCTGTCGCCGCTGGCTAATGCTTATGCCCGTGCCCGTGGTGCCGACCGCATGAGCTCTTATGGTGATTTTGTAGCACTGTCGGACGTGTGCGACGTGCAGACTGCCAAAATGCTGGCGCGCG
>CAVKMV010000007.1:0-46899 GCA_963657675.1 Ruminococcus intestinalis | reverse complement strand
AGTTATTTGACTTGGTCTCGCGCCTTACGGCGCTCGACCCGCACATTCGCTTTTTCTAGGTTCAATGTTCAGTTTTCAAGGTTCCAGATGTCTAGCGATTTTAGCTTTTGTTTGTTGCCGTATCGCGTCGACTTGTATATAATACCACGCTGCCCCACTAATGTCAACACCTTTTTCGTAACTTTTTTAACAAATTTTGTTGAAACACAAGGCACAGTTGGCAAAAGAAGTATCATGCTTGCAAGCTTTACAGCCTGCAAAATTCTTCAAAAAAACCTGTAAAAATACCTGTTTTCGCCTGCAAAATGTCCCTTTTTTACATAAAAAGACCTGATTTTTTTCTGATCACAGTAAAATTTTTGCATAAAAAATTGGCGCTGCACTTACGTGCAACGCCAGAACGTTTAGACTTAGTGTAATCTTGCACCTGCAGGGATATGGTTATCCACCATCAAAAGATGCAGCTTTTCCTCGCCCTCTTCTTCATGAATAGCGCTCAAAAGCATGCCGCAGGAATCAATACCCATCATCTTACGCGGAGGCAGGTTAATAATAGCAATCAAAGTCTTGCCCACAAGCTCCTCCGGCTCATAGAAGGCATGGATGCCGCTCAAAATAGTGCGGTCAGTACCGGTGCCATCGTCCAGGGTAAACTTCAGCAGCTTTTTGCTCTTAGGTACAGCAATACATTCCTTAACCTTAACTGCTCGCATATCAGACTTGCAGAAGGTATCAAAGTCCACGAATTCCTCGTACAAAGGCTCAATTTTTACTTTAGAGAAGTCAATTACTTCCTCTTTTACCTCTGCAGCAGCGGTAGCCACAGGCGCAGCAGCCTGCATAAAATCAGGCTTTTCGCTTACAGCCTTACCAATAGGCTTCATGGTCGGGAAGAACAATACGTCACGTATAGTGGAGCTATCGGTGAGGAACATGACCAGACGGTCGATACCGATGCCCAGGCCGCCTGTCGGGGGCAGACCAAATTCCAGGGCGTTGACAAAGTCCTCGTCCATCATATTTGCTTCCTCGTCGCCGTTAGCACGCTCCTCTACCTGCTTTAAGAAACGCTCCCTCTGGTCAATCGGGTCGTTAAGCTCGGTAAAGCCGTTGCAGATTTCACGGCCATAGATATATGCTTCAAAACGGTCGGTGATTTCGGGGTTATCAGGGTTGCTCTTGGCCAAAGGAGAAATCTCCTTGGGATGACCAGTAATAAAGGTAGGCTGAATAAGCTTGTCTTCGACATATTCCTCGAAGCAGGCGTTAATAATTTTGCCAATGCCAAAGGTAGGCTCAATAGCAACGTTCAGCTCCTTGGCGATGGCACGTGCCTCCTCCAGGTCAGTGACATTGGTAAAGTCCTTACCGGAATATTCTTTTACAGCCTCAATCATGCTCATGCGCTTCCACGGAGAGCCCAGCTCTATGGGTGTGCCCTCGTAAACGATAGAGGTAGTGCCCAAAACCTTTTCAGCAGTCTTTACTACCACTTCCTCGGTCAGGTCCATCATATCGCGATAATCAGCAAAGGCCTGGTAAATCTCTACGCTGGTGAATTCAGGGTTATGACGGTTGTCAATGCCCTCGTTACGGAACACGCGGCCCATTTCGTATACACGGTCCATACCGCCGACGATAAGGCGTTTGAGATACAGCTCAGGCGCAATACGCATATAAACCTGCATATCCAGCGCGTTATGATAGCTGATAAACGGACGTGCGGCAGCGCCACCGGCAATGGTGTTCAGAATCGGGGTCTCAACCTCCAAAAAGTCGTGGCTGTCAAGCACCTCGCGCACGCTTTTGATAATCTGGCTGCGCTTAACAAAGGTGTCGCGCACCTCAGGATTAACAATCAAATCCACATAACGCTGACGGTAGCGGGTTTCCACATCCTTCAGGCCGTGCCATTTTTCGGGCAACGGACGCAGGGATTTAGACAGCATTTCAATAGCGTCTGCCTTAATAGACAGCTCGCCCATGTGGGTGCGGAAGGCAGTACCGGTAACGCCAACGGTGTCACCGATATCCATCAATTTAATCAGGGCATAGTTTTCCTCGCCGATAACATCCTTGCGCACATAGACCTGGATACGGCCGGTCTTGTCCTGCATATCCATAAAGCAGGTTTTGCCATGGCCACGGATAGCCATAATACGACCCGCCAGCTTCACCTGGGTTTCATTAGCAGACAGCTCCTCAAACTGTGCGGCAATGTCTGCAGCGTGGTGAGTCCACAGGTAGCGGTGGCCAAAGGGCTTCCAGCCATGCTCCTCAATCTTGTGCATTTTATCAATGCGGACCTGCATCTGCTCATTAACCTCGGTTTCGGTGAGCGCTGCAGTCTCTTCTACATTTTGCTTATTCTTTGCTTCTGCCATGCTTTGCCCTGCTCCTTCTTATTTAATCTCTTCAATTTTGTAGGACAGCTCGCCTACGGGGGTGTTCACGATAACGGTGTCGCCCACCTTTTTGCCCAAAATGGCCGCACCTACAGGAGATTCATTGGAAATGCGGTTTTCAAAGGGATCTGCCTCAGTGGTACCAACGATGGAATAGGTTTCCTCCTCACCGGTTTCCACATCCTTCAAAAGGACGGTGGAGCCAAGGGAAACAATGCCTGCTTCCTTGCTGGCAGCATTATCGATAATGGTAGCATTTTTGATCATGTATTCCAGCTCGATAATACGGCCCTCGTTTTTGCCCTGGTCTTCCTTCGCCTGGTCATACTCAGAGTTCTCGCTCAAGTCGCCCTGTGCTCTTGCTTCCTTTAAGCGTTCAACGATTTCCTCGCGGATCGCACCCTTACGTTCTGCTAATTCTTCTTGTAATTTTCTTAAACCATCAGCTGTCAAAATTGTTTCTTTAGTGGCCATTGTCCTGCTCCTTTATCATTATTTTATGTTGATATTTTACTTACATATGTATTGATTATAAGCTTTGCCTGATTTAGTTGTCAATATCAGCAGCCATGCACCGCCAGCGCGTGCTGGGCGTTATGCTTCACCTCTTCGATATGCTCTGTGGATACTGCGCGTTCAAAGTTGCGGAAGCCTGCCATCTTAAAGCCATGCTTGTCCGCCAGCTGCGAAATCAGGTTGATCTTATTGATATCCAGCGACCTGCCTAGGGAAAAGTTTTCGTAGCGTCCGTCCAGCGCCAAAATCATCGTCTCTGCCATGCAGGCGTAGGAGGTACGCGGAGGGAAGCCAAAATTGAAGTGAAAATCCACGTTGCCAGGTATGTTGATAACGCCGCCCTCGATAACCAGCACATCATTGCGCTTGAGCGATACCTCGCGCGATACATTGCGCGGACGCGCTACGTCACAGACCACGGCGCCGGGCTTGAGGTCTCCCGGCTCAATCAAAAAGTCCAGGGCGCTGGTTACGGTGATGACGATATCTGCCTCCTGCAGGGCGGCATGAATATCCTGGCTCACAGCAACCTCGCAGTTGTTTTGCGCTATAAGCTCCTGCGCCAGCTCCTCCAGTGGTCCCAGGTGGCGTGCCACCAGGGTGATGTGCTTAACCTCCTTGGCCAGAAGGCGCACAGACGCAGCACCGATAGAGCCGGTAGCACCAACGACGACGGCACGGCATTCATTGAGGTCCCTGCCCATCAGCTTGGCGGCCTGCTTGGTGCCCTGGATGGCAGTAGCGACCGTGTAGCTGTTGCCGCTGGTCACAGCAATATCCAGATTTTTGGCGACAGTAATCCCCGCATCGCCAACGATGGAGGTAAAGGCCCCCAGGCCGACGATTTTGGCACCCAGCTGTTGGGCAACCCTACCGGATTCAATAATCCTGTCCATAACAAATTCCTCAGGCAGCTCCACCATCTGCTTCGCAGTCAGCGGGCAGCCGATAAACCAGCCCTCTGCCTCGGCATAGGGGCTTTTTACGCCTGTAATATGCGAAACCTTGAAGGGCTTTTTCATTTTCAGACAGGCCTCTATCAGCGTGTCCGGGACATATTTCATCAGGGGTGATAAATGCTCCATATCCTTTAGAGATAATGGATGTAAGATAAACGCAAATTTTTCCATGAGAACAAACTACTCCTTCGTACTAAAGTACTCCACAGAAGATTCTATATGATAATGCTCCAAGAGCCTTAAATACTCCTCAGCGCCTAACGGTCCGCTGCCCCCGTGCAGGGCCACCAGCATGGCCTCCATCACATTGGTGCCAAAACTGCGTCCTTCAATGCAGGGAGTAGTGGTGATAAGCATTTTTATACCTGCCTGCTGCAGCATCCTCCTGTCGGCGGCAGTCACTGTATTGGTGATGATGGTTTTGCCCGGCAGCTTTGCCGGCATAAACTTTTTAATATAATGAAAATCACCGGCGATAATATCGTTTTCCAAAAAATATTCCGGATGGCGCACCACGCGCACGTCCTGCTCCTTGCCCATGGGGTAAAACCAGCTGACGGGCAGCTTGGTCACAACAGGTGCCAACAGCGACGCCCACCAGGATAACGCTGCTAGCGAGTGCAGCGGCTTGTTAATCCCCAGACCGAAAATTAAATCGCCAAAGGTCACCTGCGCCCCCGTCTCCAGCAGCGCCTCGGCCATACCAAAGCGGTCGACCGCGCAGACAAGCAGCACCCTGCTGCCCCTTATAGCGACCTCGCTGCCTGCGGCCAGGCTGCGTATAAGCTTGCGCTCCAGCGAATTTTTCAGCCCGCTGCCATCCAACACAGGCGTTTTGTGTACATTGCTAATCAATTTGGCAGATTCACGGAAGGTGTAACGCTTTTTGCCTGCATAAACATATAAGTCCGTACCGCCAAGGCCGATAGCATCTGCCTTGCCGTCCCACCGCTCCAAAAGCTGGCGTGCCCTGTCCAGGTCGCCATCCGTACCACGGCGTTCGATACTGATTTTTTGTCCGCCAAGCTCCAAAATAGCACTGGCATCACGCTCGGAGGACCCCAGGCTGATGCTCACTACATGCTTTGCTGTTTTAGCTGCTTCCATGCTTTTAACTCCCTAATTGCTTCTTTTACAAATTATTATTTTAACATATTTACTCTGCTTGGGCAATGCTATGTGCAAAATGTTTTTCTGTTTCATAATAATGATGCGCACACTCCCCATACTCTGCCAAAAGCGTCATAAACTGCTCCTGAGTATCCACCTTGTGGAAGCGTCCACGGAATTCTGCCGCATGTGGCATGCCTTTCAGATACGCAGAAATGTGGCGGCGCATTTCCTTGACGGCGATATATTCACCCTTGTAGTCAATAAGCATAGCCAAATGCTCCGCTGCCTGCTGCAGGCGTTCCTCCAGCGCGGGCGCCTGTGGGAGCGGCCTTCCTGCCAGCACTGCTGCCAGGCCTTCAAAAATCCAGGGATTGCCGTCCGCGCCACGGCCGATCATCAAACCGTCACAGCCTGTTTCCTGCAGCATGCGCAGGCCGTCGTCCACGCTGAAGATATCACCATTGCCAAAGACAGGCACCTGCAGCGCCTGCTTAACAGCAGCAATCACACTCCAGTCAGCCTTACCCTCGTAAAACTGCTGACGCGTGCGTCCGTGCACAGCAACAGCTGCCACGCCTGCCGCCTCGGCCGCCTTGGCGATTTCTACTGCGTTGATGTGCTCATCGTCCCAGCCGGCACGAAACTTTACCGTTACAGGCACGTTCACCGCCTGCACCATAGCTGCCAAAATTGCGTGTGCCAGCTGCGGGTTCTTCATCAGCGCCGAGCCCTCGCCGTTGTTGACGATTTTGGCCACGGGACAGCCCATATTAAAATCAATCATATCGGCGCCGGCGGCCTCCACCATGCGTGCGGCCTCGGCCAGCTCCTGCGGCACGCTGCCGAACAGCTGTATCGCCGTAGGACGTTCGCCCTTATCTATGCGCAGCATCTCAGTCGTCTTAACATTTTTATACAGCAGTCCCTTGGCACTCACCATCTCGGACACCGTCATACCGCAGCCATGGCGGCGGCAGATGAGGCGGAACGGTAAATCCGTCACGCCTGCCATGGGCGCCAGCGCCAGCGGCGCCTCCAGCTCTATGTTTCCAATCCGCATAACAATTCTCCTATCGAAAAAAGCTGCCGCATAGCAAACGCTACTTACGACAGCTTTACTTTGTATTATCAGGACGTCAGGTCCTTATTTAGCGTTCTTTTCGTACAAAATGCGCAGGCCGTCCAGGGTGAGGAACGGTTCTACAACATCAATACAGTCAGATTCAGCAGCCATAGTGTTAGCAAAGCCACCGGTGGCAATAACATAAGCGTCACCACCAAGCTCCTTCTTCATATGGTTGACAATGCCTTCCATCTGGCCTACAAAGCCATAAATCGCACCTGCCTGCATCGAGCTGACGGTGTTGCGGCAAATGACGTTCTTAGGCTTCACCAGCTCGATACGCGGCAGCTTGGCAGCGCGCTGGAAAAGGGCCTCGGTAGAGATGCCGATGCCGGGGGCGATAGCACCGCCCAAGTATTCACCGTTAGGCAACAGGGCACAGAAGGTGTTGGCAGTGCCAAAATCCAAAACGATCATCGGCCTGCCCAGGCTGCTGTATTTATTGAAGGCGGCAACAGCGTTGACAATGCGGTCCGCGCCAACCTCCTTAGGATTATCGTATTTGATAAAAATGCCGTTTTTGATGCCAGGTCCTACTACCATCGGCTTAATGCCGAAATAGCGCTCACACATATGGCACAAGGGAATCAGCACCGGGGGCACAACACTGGAGATAATGATGGAGGTGATTTTGCTCATCTCTACATCACTGTATTCAAACATGCTGCGCAGCATAATTCCAAACTCATCCGCTGTTTTAGAACGGTCTGTAGAAAACCGCCAGTGTACTCTCAAATTCTTGTCCTCATAAACACCGGCCACGATGTTGGTATTTCCTACATCCATAACAAGTAACATTATAGCTTCCTCCTCGGAAAGTGCGCTTTCCGCTTGCAAAATACGGCATAAAAGCCTTTATTATTTTACCACATAGGCAAAATAATGCAAGAAAAATTATCGCTATAAGCTATCAAAAAGTTGTGGCTGATAAAAAGGCGCATCAGGCGTAGGCACCATCCTTGGCCTTAGCAGGACGGATGGACACATCACCGGCGACGACCTTTTCCCTGCTGCCGTCCTCACGACGCACAATCAAAAGTCCCTCGCTGTCAATATCCTCGGCAATGCCAAAATATGTCATATCCGGAGCGATAACCTTAACCTCCTGCCCCAGGGTGCACGAATACTGACGCCACTGCTCCAGGACAGGCGCAAAGCCTTCATTGATGGCAAGCTCATACAAATCCTCCATGTTTTTCAGGATGTCGCACAAAAGCTGCACACGTGTAAAGGGCTCCGTGGCCGCGTCCGCAATGGATACCGCCAGATGCTTCACCTCGTCCGGATAATCAGCAGGCGTAGCGTTAGTATTGATGCCTGTGCCGATAACGACGTAATTGATATGACCGAATTCGGCGTTCATCTCCGTCAGTATGCCTACAAGTTTGCGCCCCAAAAGCAGCACGTCGTTGGGCCATTTGATGGCAGCATGCACACCGGCGATTTTGTTGATGGCCTTAACCACGGCCACTGCTGCCAGCAGCGTACACTTGGAGGCCTCCTGCGGCAAAAACGGCGGTTTCAGCACCACCGAAAACCAAATGCCCTTAGCATAGGGCGAAATCCAGCCACGCGACAGGCGTCCCTTGCCTGCCCCCTGCTCCTCGGCCACCACCAGAAGACCGTTTTCACAGCCCTCATTAGCCAAAGCCTTGGCCAGGTTATTGCTGGAATCCACGCTATCACGGTAGCAGATGTTGCGTCCCAGCCATTTGGTCTGCAAATGTGACAGGATTTCCTGCGGGAAAAGGCGGTTTGGCACCTCGCGCAAAATATAGCCCTTTTTGGGGACGGACTCAATCTCATAGCCTTCGTTTTTCAAGGCCTGGATGTGCTTCCAAATCGCTGTACGCGATACCTCCAGCTGCCGCGAAATCTCCTCGCCCGACACAGGCTCTGCGGCCGCTTTTCCTCAACAACTCCAAAATACGTTTACGCATGATGCTACCTCCATTATATCGCTCTCACCTGCTTATTAGCAGTTTTATCAATTATCTTGTCTGATAACTCAAGAGTAACACCAGGTTAACCAAAAGTCAAGTCAAAACTGCAAAGCCATACTTCATGTGCTAACAGGATGACGCAAGAAAAGCGGCCCGCCGCCCAGGCAGCAGACCGCCGAAAGCTTAATTATTATTTATCGTGCTTTCTCATGTGCTCTTCCAGGTACTGACCCACAATCTTCACAGCGCAATAATCACCGCACATCGAGCAGGCCTCGTCGTCGCTTTTGTTCTTGCGGCGGCGGTATTCCTTGGCCTTAACCGGGTCGATAGCCAAATCCAGCTGCGCCGGCCAGTCCAGCACCTTGCGTGCCTTGGCCATCCTCAGATCCCACTCCCAGGCAGCCTTGTTGCCATTGGCCAAATCGGCGGCATGGGCAGCGATGCGGGTAGCGACGACACCCTCACGCACATCGTTCAAATCGGGCAGTCCCAAATGCTCGGCCGGGGTAACGTAGCAAAGGAAGTTGGCACCGCTCACTGCAGCCAGCGTGCCGCCAATAGCGCTGGTGATATGGTCATAGCCGGGAGCGACATCGGTAACCAATGGTCCCAGGACATAGAACGGCGCACCGTGACACAGGCGCTTTTGCAGCTGCATGTTGGCAGCAATTTGGTTATAGGGAACGTGGCCAGGGCCTTCCACCATCACCTGTACGCCCCTGTCCCAGGCACGCTGCGTCAGCTCGCCCAAATTCAAAAGCTCCTGAATCTGCGCCCTGTCGGTAGCGTCGGCAATGCAGCCGGGACGCAGGCCGTCGCCTAAGCTGATGGTAACATCATATTCCGCACAGATGTCCAAAATCTCATCAAAGTATTCATACAGCGGGTTTTCGGCATCGTTGTGCAGCATCCAGCCGGTAATAAAGCTGCCGCCGCGGCTGACCACGTCCATCTCACGGCCCTCGTCCAAAAGTGCCTTGAGCGTATTTTTATTAATACCGCAGTGCAACGTCATAAAGTCAGCGCCATCGGCAGCCTGCATGCGGATAACGTCAAAAATATCCTCCTTGGTCATGGCCACGACCGCGCCACGCTTTTTGATAGTTTCCACAGTAACCTGATACATCGGCACGGTGCCCACCATCACAGTGGAGGCCGCGATAATTGCCTGACGGGAGGCGCTGATGTTGTCACCGGTGGACAAATCCATAACAGAATCCGCACCTGCGTCAATTGCCGCCTGCAGCTTTTCCAGCTCCGGCGCAGGGTCAGGATAGCTGCTGGAGGTGCCAATGTTGGCGTTAACCTTAACCGTCAAGCACTGGCCTACGCCACGGGGAATAATATTTTTATGATTAATATTGCAGGGAATAGCGATGGTGCCCTTGGCTACGCCCTCACGGATAAATTCTGCAGAAACATGCTCCTGCTCTGCTACAATCTTCATTGCGTCAGTAATTACGCCCTGACGCGCCAGCTGCATTTGTGTTGCCATATTACTTCCTCCTTCGTTAGATAACAAAAAAGCCGCCTCCCCGCAGGAAACGGTTATATGGCACAGCTTGTAAACGCGCGCCCGCTTTCCTACGCCGGTATTATCCGGAAATCAGGTTCAAAGGGTCGGACGTGCGTCCTCTCAGCAAAATGCGCCCCCAGCGGTTCCTTTATTATGTTATGCTCTTACTTTAGCACGAATCACTGCAGATTGCAAGCATTATCAGCACGCTGACCAGCTTGCACTTTTAGGATATTTGTGCTATATTAAAAGCGTAAAGACAACCGCCCACAAGGTGGGTTGCCACAACTTGAGAAAGGAAGACCGCCTTCTGATTGGGCAAATTACAGAGGCGGTTTTTCTATGTGGTGCTTACTTCTTGTTCTGAAAAATGAACGTCAGCAATGCCAGTATAAACATGCCAAAAATCATAAGATCCTGGAATGAGAAATACATCATAGACATCACCTCCATTCCTTACGGAATTTCGGCAATCCCACCCTGTAACACGGTTGTTTTACACAGGTATTCTATCATGCAAAATATTTTTCGTCAAGCTGCTTGTATTTTTCTGTAACCTACATTACACAATCATGCAAAAAGTTGCTTGCAAAACTTTTTCTTAACAAATCGCTTGACACTTTGCCCAAGCGTGCTATAATCATCTACAAATCATATCACGCAACGCAATGAAGGAGAAGCAGCGTGCTACGCTTTCCAGAAAGCCGCCGGTTGATGCAAGGCAGCAGCAAGGCATAGTTGTTCCGCTCCGGAGCGGCAAATGAAGAATTTGACGGGTGCGCCCGATACAGCTGCTAAAAGTTGGCCATAGGCAATTTGGGTGGCACCGCGAGGCAGTCCTCGTCCCAATATTTTGGGATGGAGGGCTTATTTTTTTAGCAGGTGAACACAAGACGTACTGTGGCAATTTGGGTGGTACCGCGAGATTCATGGCAAGCTCGTCCCAAAGGGATGAGGCTTGCCATATTTTATTTGTAGAAAGGTGAAGCAAACATGAAAAGAGCATACAACTTCAATGCAGGTCCCTCCGCCATGCCGCTGGAGGTGCTGCTAGGAGCACAGGAAGAATTTTTGAATTACGCCAACACAGGCATGAGCATTATCGAAATGAGCCACCGCAGTGCGGAATACGCCGCCCTGCACGCCGAAACCAAGGCCCTGCTGCGTGAGCTGATGCAAATCCCTGAGGATTACGAGGTTATGTTTATCCAGGGCGGTGGCAGCACCCAGTTTTTGATGACGGCGGCCAACTTCCACACTAAAAAATATGCTGCCTATGTCAACACCGGTGTCTGGGCCAAAAAGGCTATGGCCGAGGCTAAGTTTTTCGGCGAGGTGTACGAGGCGGCCAGCAGCGCCGACCAAAACCACAGCTACATCCCGCAGCAGTTTGACCTGCGTCCCGATACCTCATATGTACATCTTACAGCCAACAACACCATCTATGGCACCGAATACAAGGACTTTCCCAAATTTGACGTCCCCGTCATCTGCGACATGTCCAGCGACATTTTATCGCGCAGGGTGAACGTTGCCGACTTTGATTTAATTTACGCAGGCGCGCAAAAGAACCTAGGTCCTGCAGGCGTGGTCATCGTCATCGCCAAAAAGTCCTTCCTGCAGACAGCGCGTCAGGATTTGCCCACAATGCTAAAATACAGCACCTTTGCCGATAACGATTCCCTGTACAATACACCGCCGGTTTTTGCCATCTATATGGTTAACAAAACCCTGCACTGGATCAAAAAGCAGGGTGGTGTAAACGCCATTGCCAAAAACAACGCCGCCAAGGCCAAGCTCATTTATGACGTTATTGATAACAGCGACGGCTTTTATAAGGGACACGCCCAAAGGGATGCACGCAGCCTGATGAACATCACCTTTAACCTGGCAACGCCGGAGCTGGAAAAGGATTTTGTTGCCAAGGGCAAGGCCGCAGGCTTTGTCGGCATCGGCGGTCACCGCCTGGTGGGAGGCTGCCGTGCCAGCGCCTACAACGCAGTACCCTTGGAGGCCTGCCAGGCATTGGCCGATTTTATGACAAATTATATGAAGGAAAACAGATAAAACGAAAGGAAGATTACTATGAAAATTTTTGTTAGCAATGATATCAGCGAAAAAGGCGTGGCACTGCTGCGCGAGCATTTTGATGTAGATGTAATGCCTAATATGAAGCCGGAGGAGCTGATTAAGGTCATCAATGATTATGACGGCCTGGTTACCCGCAGCATGACCAAGGTTACCAAGGAGGTTATCGAAGCCTCCACCCGCCTGAAGGTTATCGGCCGCGCAGGCGTTGGTGTTGATAACATTGACGTCGCCGCCGCCACCGCCAAGGGCATCGTCGTACTGAACACTCCCGAAGGCAACACCATGGCCGCTACCGAGCACACTGTAGCCATGATGATGGCCATGACGCGCCACATTCCGCAGGCACACCAGTCCATCCAGGAGGGCAAGTGGGACCGCAAATCCTTTGACGGCATCCAGGTGCAGGGCAAAACCCTGGGCATCATCGGTGTGGGTCGCATCGGCAGCCGTGTTGCCAAGCGTATGCAGGCTATGGAAATGACCACCATTGGTTATGACCCCTACATTACCGAGGAGCGTGCGCACCAGGTGGGTGTGGAGCTGGTAGATTTTGACACCCTGCTGGCCAAATCCGACTACATCACCATCCACACTCCGCTCACCAAGGAAACCGAAAAAATGCTCAATGCCGAAGCTATTGCCAAAATGAAGGACGGCGTGCGCATCGTCAACTGCGCCCGCGGCGGCTGCATGGACCCGCAGGCCATTGCCGACGGCGTCAAGAGCGGCAAAATCGCCGGTGCCGCTATCGACGTATATCCCACCGAGCCCCTGACCAAGGAAAATAACCCCTTCCTGGGACTTTTCAACGTTGTCCAAACCCCGCACCTGGGGGCATCCACTGTTGAAGCACAGATTGGCGTTGCCGTGGACGTTGCCTATGGCGTCATTGACGCCCTGGAGGGCCGCCCCGTAATGACCGCCGTTAACATGGCACCCATCCCCAAAAGCGTGGCTGCCGTTATCCAACCCTATTTTAAGCTGGCAGAGCGCATGGGCACTGTGGGCATTTACCTGGCAGACGGCCCCATCAAGGGTGTAGAAATTGAATACACCGGCGCCCTGGCCGAAACCGAAACCCCGGCACTCACCACCGCCTTCCTCAAGGGACTTTTGAACCCCATCCTGCAGGACAGCGTCAACTTCGTCAATGCCCCCGGCATTGCCAAAAAGCGCAACCTGGAGGTTAAGGAGGTTAAGGCCAACAAGCCCGGCTACTTCACCACCGCCATCAACGTGCGCATTACCACCGCCAAGGGCACGCACAAAATTGAAGGCACGCTGTTTGACGGCAAGCAGCCCAAAATCGTGCAGATTGACCAATATCATGTAGACTTCATTCCCGAAGGCTACCTGCTACTGGCACCGCACATCAACAAGCCTAACATGATCGGCCAGATGGCCACCATCCTGGGCAACGCCAGCATCAACATCAACGGCATGCAGGTTGGCAGCACGCCCAAATCCGACACCAACATTATGGCCATAGCCGTCGGCGACGACATTCCCAACGACATCATGCTACAGCTGCGCGGCGTAGAGGGCATCCTGGACGTCAAGCTGATTAACTGCGAAGGCTAAGCGCAATTACGAAAGGAGCGACAGCGTTCAAGAGGGCATCAGATGCGCAAAATGACGACGACAGCGTACTAAAAGTACGTCCGGAAGCCATGAAAAGCAGCTAGTGCCCTCTTGGCCGCTTACTAAATATGAAGATTTTACTAGTTAGGCACGGCGAAACAACCTGGAACATCCAAGGCCGTTACCAAGGTCAGGAGGATACACCGCTGAGCGAGCGCGGCCTGCAGCAGGGCCGCCTGCTGGCCGAGGGCCTGCGCCACATTCCAATTGATGTCTGCATATCCAGCCCCCTGTCGCGCTCATTCGATACCTGCAAAATGAGTGCCGACCTACACGGCCTGCCTGTGATAAAGGACGATAGATTATTAGAAATTAACCACGGCAGCTGGGAGGGCGTGCTGGCAGGCGATATCCAAAAGGCCTATCCCACGGAATTTGCCCAGTGGCACACACAGCCGCAGCTGGTGCAGATGCCGGGTGGCGGCGAAAGCCTGGAGGATGTGCGCCGCCGCGCACGCGCGGCGTTTGACGAATATGCGGCCAAATATGAGGGGAAAACAGTTTTGGTAGCAGCGCATGACGCGGTCAACAAGGCCATTATCTGCGATTTGCTGGGACTGGATATGTCGCACTTTTGGCAGATAAAGCAGGATAACACCTGCATTAACGTTTTGGAATACAAGGACGGCACCTGGCGCCTGGTGCTGCTCAATTCCACCAATCACCTGGGCTTTTTGTTCAGCGGTATTGAACAGGCCGGGTTATAAGAAACCAAAACCGCCCGCACTCTCTGCAAGTGCGGGCGGTTTGTTTACGCGCTGATTTTAGCATCAACACTGTTCATATATAATTCTTCCGGTGCAATATCAATCTCGCCATCATTCCATACAACAACACCATAATCAATATAGGCCTGCCTAAACAGTTCTTCGTTCATCAATGGCTGAAACGCCGGGAATTTCAGCATAGGCCTAAAATCGTACACCCTGGCTTCACCTGTATTGAACCTAAGCCACAGCTGCCAATCAGGTAATGGTCTCACACCACAGACCTTCAACGCAGGGGCTTCTGTTCCGGCATAAGCAATACCATCCTTAACATACATGGCCTCTCACCTCTTTATATTCTAAAATTATCTCAATGGGTCTATCTTCCCAAAGGCTTCATTCCGCACAGCCTTATTCCATGCTGCATACAATTCATCTTCATGAATAACTGCCCAAGCTTGTACAAGCTTTAACTGCTTTACTGGTAAGGAACCTGCCAATAATTCACCATCAATACCTATAGATGCATCATGTTCAGCATAATATACATGAAAATGTGGTTTGTTATGTTGTCCATTATCCGAATATATCATTTTTATCACGATATTATAAAATCTACACAATTCCGGCATAACAGCACCTCCTAACCTACCCGTGTTTATTATACCATATTCCAGAGCAAAAAGTAATCCAAGCATAAGAAAACCGCCAGCACCTTTTGCAAGTGCGGGCGGTTTATTTACGCGCGTGTATTATTAATTTATACTAGCTAAGGTTAAATTAGAAGGTGAAGGTCAGGTCAGCCCAAACGCGTTGGTCATCAACCTTGCTGTCCAGCTTGCTTTCGGTATCATAGTATACTACGGTACCAACGATGTTCTTAGCGAAAGCATAGTTAGCACCTACGCCATAGCCCTTGAAGCCATCGTTATCAAATACGTTAGCATCAGTGGTGTGTGCTACATAGGTTTCGCCGCCCAGGTTGTAGTAGTTAGCGAACAGACCCCAGCTGCCAGGAGTTGCAGCCTCTGCACCCTTGTAGGCTACGCCAAAGGTCCAGCCATCATCGCCTACAGCATCAAGGTCCTTATCATTATAGCTTGCATCGCCCTTCAGGTACATAGCAGACAGGTTTACATCACCCATGGTGTAATCAGCGCCGACATACCAGATAGCGTTATCCAGGCCTTTGCCTACGCTCTTTACATCATAACCGCCGGTTGCTTCTTTGTTCTCAGATCTGTATGTGCCATCTTCAAACATATCCTTGAAGTTTACATAGCCTGCTGCAACGTTGAAGTTGCCAAAGTTGCCGCTCAGCTCGCCGCCGCAGTAATTGCCATAGGAGCCATCAGCTTCGTCGTTGTTCCATTCTTCAAGTTTTTCATCATAACTCCATTTGCTGACAGCTGCGTCGCTGCCCTTGCCGGCAAAGCCTTTAACCTTAATCTTGCTGCCGTAGGAAACCTCTACGCCGTCAACGCGGGCATCATAGATGTTGCCGTTAGCAAAGAAAGCATTGTAACGGCCGGCAGTTACGTTCAGGCCGCCCAGCTTGCCTTCTACATAGGCACGTTGGAATTTGGTGTCTTCGTTGCCAGTGTTATCATGGAAGTATTGGTTGTTTTCGAGCATACCGGTGTAGGACCAGTCGTCGTTGATCTGACCATTGATCCAGATACGGGAACGCAGGTCGTTTTCATGGCTTTCGCCGTCGTTAGCGTCCTTTTGCATGCTCATGTATTTGTAACGGATTTCGCCGGTTACCTTTACATTGTCTGCCTTCTTTTCCAGGTTAGCAACGCGAACGCCCAGGTTATCCAGCTCTTCGGCAAATTCTGCAGCCAGCTTGTCAACGTTTGCGCCCTTTGCCATAGCCTTTGCTACGATTTGAGCCATTTCATAACGGGTCATCAGCTTATCGCCGCCGAAGGTGCTGTCGCCATAGCCTTCGATTACGCCGGCAGCAGCCAGCTTGTTGATGCTGTCATATGCCCAGTGACCGGCAGGAACATCGCTAAACGGATTGGCAGCGTAAGCAGATGCGGTTACGCCCAGAGCCATTGCCATTGCAAGTACTAAAGATTTTTTCATTTTAATTTCCTCCTTTAGGAAAAACACACTAGAAAATCCTGCCCTGCCTTGTCGCACCAGCCGCAAAACCACAGCGCGCCGCCGTTTTCATGTAAGAGTTGCCTTGTTTCCTCTACTTTACTTGCGTCAGCTTGCTTTTTGTTGCCGCTCCCATGCAGTTAGCATAAGCAAATTTTCTACGTTCCTATTCTATCATAATGTTAAGCCTGTTACAAGCACTTCACAATATTTTCGAATTTAGCCAGCTTCTAAAACTATAATGGTTTCTAGCATATAGCAGCTAAAGTAATATTAAACGCAAATAAAAAAGCCGCCATCCCTGACGGTTTTTTTACTGTCGTCTTGCCACACCCCTGTAACAAGCCACATCCGATAAAATTGGAGAAGAAGGAGAATTGGGAATTTCTTACGTCATGAGCAAATGTCCGCTTTGCTCTGCAATCAATAATTATAAATCAATATTTCGACCCACAGCCGACATTCAAAAAACCGTCTCTGCAAGCAAAGACGGTTAAATGCGCACAATTAAGGCGGCTGCCACTCTCACATAAACAGCACCTTACCTGTTAACATCCTTTCCTGTCTCTCGCAGGCCAAGCATATGCTTGTATAAACAGCTTTGCTGACTCCAGGAGACCTGTTACAGCGGCGGGACCGTTTGGGATTGCACCAATTAGCTCTTCATACGAAATATTGATTTGTTACTCTAATTATACTCATTACGATTAAGAATGTCAATACTCTAAAGAGCTGTTTCCCCATGAAAACGCATGAGGCTAAATATACTAATTAGTAACAAGGCAGCTTTAGTGCAAAGTAAAAACAAAGGCGCAGGATCTTCATCCTGCGCCTCTGCGCTTTGCGGTCAGCAATCCTCACGTCTGGGGCTTTGCCGCCAAATTTTATTTGTTTTGTTCGCGATGCCTCATGGCAGCACGGTCGATATCAAAGGCGTTAATCAGCTCGGTTACAGCCTGGCTGGGCGATACCACGCCATTAACGGCTGCTTCCATAACAGCAGGCAAACGGCCTTTAATCATCGGGTCTTCAAAGAACAGGTTGTGCAAATGCTCATCAATCATGCTGTTAACCCAGGAAACAGTCTGGGATTTACGTCTGCGGTCAAACGCCCCGGATTCCTTGGTAACCTTTTCAAATTTGCGCATTACGGCCCACAGCTCCATCAGGCCCTCCTTGGTCAGGGCAGAGCATCTGTAAGCATGGGTCTTCCAGCCTTCGGTTGCAGGGCGGATGAATTCAATCATACGCTCATATTCACCCTGGGTAACAATAGCCTTAGGCAGGTTATCGCCATCAGCCTTGTTAACTACGATAGCGTCAGCAACCTCCATAATGCCCTTCTTGATGCCCTGCAGGTCATCACCGGCACCGGTGAGCACAACCAGCATAAAGAAGTCTACCATCGAGCGGACGGTAATTTCGGATTGGCCTACGCCTACCGTTTCGACCAGGATTACATCGCAGCCTGCAGCCTCGCAAAGAAGCATGGTTTCACGGCTTTTGCGTGCTACACCGCCCAACGTGCCCTTTGCAGGAGACGGACGGATAAAGCAGTTAGGCTCGCGCGAAAGCATTTGCATACGCGTTTTATCGCCTAAGATAGAACCGCCTGTAATAGAGCTTGTGGGGTCAACAGCCAAAACTGCCACCTTGTAGCCCTGGCGGCACAGCATCTGGCCAAAGGCTTCGATGAAGGTACTTTTGCCAGCGCCGGGCACACCGGAAATACCGATGCGCAGGGCCTTGCCGGTGCGCGGCAGCAGAGCCTGCAGCACACGCTGTGCCTTATCAAAATCCTTTGGTGCGTTGCTTTCTATAAGCGTAATAGCTTGGGACAGGGTTTTACGATCGCCTTCACTGACTCCTTTTATTAACTCTTCCGGACTAGGCTTTTTCCTTAAGGGGAATTTCCTAATTTTATCCACAGGGTTATACTTCTCCTCACTGACAGCGTTTACAGAGCTGTCGATGCCGCCCATTACAGAGCAGGCAAAGTTAGGGTCTTTTTTCAGGGGTACCCAACTCGGCCTAATATCTTTTTCACCAGTTTCAGGCATTTATATCACCTCAGTCTTCAGCGTGCTCAGCCTTTGCACGGTCTACCAACATTTGCAGTAATTGGATGCAGCACTTAGGAATGTTGGTACCAGGTCCGAAGATGCCTGCTGCACCATGCTCATACAGGAAGTCATAATCCTGAGCAGGAATTACGCCGCCGATGCAGACCATGATGTCTTCGCGGCCACGCTTAGCCAGCTCCTCAACGATTGCAGGCAGCAGGGTCTTATGACCAGCAGCCAGGGAGGAGAAGCCAACCATATCAACGTCGTTATCTACAGCGTCCTGTGCAGACTCTTCCGGGGTCTGGAACAGCGGGCCAACGTCGACGGTCCAGCCCATATCTGCAAAGGAGGTTGCCAGTACCTTTTGGCCACGGTCATGGCCGTCCTGACCCATCTTAGCCAGGAAGATACGAGGACGACGGCCTTCGAGCTTTTCAAACTCATCTGCCAGCTTGGTTGCCTTTTCCATATCGTCATTGCCGCTGAATTCGCTGGAATATACGCCGGATACGGTGTGGATTACAGCATTGAAACGGCCGGATACTTTTTCAACTGCGTCGGAAATTTCACCCAGGGAAGCACGGTCGCGTGCAGCCTGTACAGCCATCTCCAGCAGGTTGCCGTTGTCACGGGTTTCAGCTGCCTTCGTGATAGCCTCCAGATCGCGGGCCACAGCATCGTTATCGCGCTCTGCTCTCAGTTTTTCCAGACGTTTAATCTGTGCGTTACGTACAGCGGTGTTATCGATAGACAATACGTTCAAAGGATCTTCCTTAGCCAGACGGTACTTGTTCAGGCCAACGATGGTCTCCTTGCCGCTATCGATGTTAGCCTGACGACGGGCTGCGCACTCTTCGATACGCATCTTCGGCAGACCGGTTGCAATAGCCTTAGCCATGCCGCCCAGTGCTTCAACCTCCTGGATATGAGCCCAGGCACGGCGGATGATTTCGTTGGTGAGGTATTCAACATAGTAGGAACCGCCCCACGGATCGATAATCTTGCAGACCTTGGTTTCATCCTGGATGTACAGCTGGGTGTTACGAGCCAAGCGTGCGGAGAAGTCAGTCGGCAGTGCGATAGCTTCGTCCAGTGCGTTGGTGTGCAGGGACTGGGTGTGGCCCAGAGCTGCGGACATAGCTTCCATACAGGTACGGGAAATGTTGTTGAACGGATCCTGCTCGGTCAGGGACCAGCCGGAGGTCTGGCTGTGAGTACGCAGTGCCATGGATTTCGGGTTCTTAGCGCCGAAGCTCTTCAGGATCTTAGCCCACAATACACGTGCAGCACGCATCTTGGCAACTTCCATGAAGTAGTTCTTGCCCATATCCCAGAAGAAGGACAGACGCTTTGCGAAAGCATCTACTGCCAGGCCTGCAGCTTCACCGGTACGGATATATTCCATGCCGTCGGCCAGAGTGTAGCCTAATTCCAGGTCGCAGGTTGCGCCGCATTCCTGGATGTGATAGCCGGAAATAGAAATACTGTTGAACTTAGGCATGTATTTGGTGGTGTATTCGAAAATATCACCGATGATACGCATGGACATAGCAGGCGGATAAATGTAGGTGTTACGTACCATGAATTCCTTCAGGATATCGTTCTGAATGGTACCTGCCATGATGGATTTATCTACGCCCTGCTCTTCACCGGATACGATGAAGAATGCCAGTACAGGAAGTACTGCGCCGTTCATGGTCATGGATACGGACATCTGGTCCAGAGGAATACCGGAGAACAGGATGTTCATATCGAGCATGGAGCAAACAGATACGCCTGCTTTACCAACGTCGCCGACTACACGCGGGTTATCAGCGTCGTAGCCACGGTGGGTCGGAAGGTCGAACGCGATGGACAGACCCTTTTGGCCTGCTGCCAAGTTACGACGATAGAATGCATTGGACTCCTCTGCAGTGGAGAAACCTGCATATTGACGTACAGTCCACGGACGGAATACGTACATTGTGGAATAAGGTCCACGCAGGAACGGAGGAATACCGCTCATAAAGTCCAGATGGTTACATTTATCATAGATATCCTTGGTGTACAGCGGAGCTTTCGGGATACGTTCCAAGGTAGTATCATAAAGGGCATCATAATTTTCGCCCATTTTTTCTTCCAGGTTTTTCTTCCATTCATCATAAGAACAGGAAGGATGATCAGGAAGGGCAACTTTAGTGAAATCCGGATTAATGCTCATTATTCAATCATCCCCTTCTTCTTTTGCAGCATCTTCAGAGTTTGGAAGCAGTTAGCTTTAACACTGATGAAGTCATCAATGCCGGCTTCTTTGTAAACCGGCTCCAGGTCTTTAGGAGCAGCACCTGCCAGGAACAGGGTTGCAGACGGTTTCATAGCGGCTTTAATCATCGGAGCCAGCTTCGGCACGATTTCAGGATAGGTAGCGTCGGTGGAGCAGATAACTGCTACATCGTAGTCGCCTTCCTTGAAGGCCTTCAGGCATTTTTCGTATTGATCACCATCTTCACCGTCTTGGAAGCCATCGTTCAGATGAACGTTGAATTCGCCAACCTGCAGGAAGGAGGTGGAGAAGTCAGCACGGGCCTTATGTTGAGGAATGGGACCCATGTTGCAGAGGAATACTTCAACATTTTTGCCGGTCTTCTTAACATAATCCTCGGTATCGAAGCGCAGTGCTTCATAACGCTCGGTCCAGTGATGAGCAGCAATAGCTTCAACGGTTTCAACCGGTTCAGCCTTGCAGCCTGCGGCAGCAACCTGGCCAATGGTAGCACCATTGCTGAAGGCTTCGATTGCGCCCTCTACGGTTTCAACGTTAGCAAGCTTGCCGGCCAGGTAGTTGGTATCAATATCAGCTACATAAGCAGCAACTGCGGCTTCACGCTCTTTCTTCAGCTTCGGAGTATCCTCTTCGCGGCGCTCCAGCGGCTCTTCAGTCATGTTGGGGTACATATTTACGCCAACTGCACGGTCGCTGCGCATTTCCAGAGCTTTGAAGCGTTTTGCCAGGATTTCGGCAACCTGGGCCTGCGGATAACCGGCTTCCAGGGCTTTGATGATGCCACCCAACTCTTCAATCTTCTGGAACTCAGCCCAGATTTTCTCAGTGATCTGCTTGGTCAGGGTTTCTACGCCCCAGCTACCGCCTGCAGCATCAATCGGGCTCAGCATGCCGAATTCTTCCTGCAGCATTACATGCAGGTTGCGGGCAATACGACGGGAGAATACGTCGCCCTTGCGGATGAGCTCGTCAAACGGCGGGTTGTCATAGGTGGTTACGCCACCAACAACGCTGGAGAAGGTTTGGGTGCAGTTACGCAGCATGTTAACATACGGGTCAACTACAGTCTTGGTGAAGCGTGCGCTGCGGCCATGAACTACGATAGCACGGTCTTCGAGCTTAGCGCCGAAGGCTTCCATGATAGCAGCCCAGATCATGCGCAGGGAACGCAGCTTAGCGATTTCCATGAAGAAGTTTGCACCTTGGTTGAAGCAGAAGTACAGGGACTTGGAAATATCTTCAATGGACAGGCCGCGTTTTTGCATTTCGCGGATGTATTCAACTGCGGTAGCAAAGGTGTAAGCAACCTCTTGTACGGCGTCAGCACCACCATTGGTGTAAACATCACTGTTTACAAATACAGTGCGCAGCTCAGGAGTGTTGGCACGTGCATATTTAATGGTTTCTGCCATTTCGTCATACAGACAGGACAGGGAGGTCGGAGTCTTACCAGCCTTTACCAGCTCGCCGATCGGATCACCGCCGATAACGCCCTTCAGACCCTTTACTTCAACGCCGGCACCCTTCAGTGCAGCGATGGTGAGAGCCAGCAGGCCTTTGGAGCCGTTAGCAGTGTAGATCATAATAGGATACTTGTCCAGCTTCAAGCCGTCCAGCAAAACCTTCATGTCTTCAACAGTGGTTACGTTAACACCAATGTCGCCGGGTTTTTCAGCATCCTTAACGTCAACGCCGTTTAAGGTTGCGGTATCCAGTTTAATATTATAAACAGTAGAGCCCTTGCTGATTTCTTCCTTCAGCAGCTCATTGTTTTCAGCAGGCAGGGTTTCGTCGCAGGCCTGTGCAATACCCCAGGGTTGGTGTACATAGCCGTTAACGGTTGCACCACGCAGGAAGTCGCCCATTCCCGGATAATCGTCTGTCGGCAGGATTGCATCGGTGCCTTTACGAGTATAAATCGGGTCAAAGGTGATACCCTCGTAGTTTTTGGTATACATAATTTTGTCAAAGGGTTTGCCCTTCAGCAAAAGGTTACATGCCTCCACCCATTCATCCCAGGTGGGTTCGGTAAATTCATCAAAAGTTACCTCCGGAAATTCGGTTACTTTTTCTGACTTACGCAACATGGCTTCCAGTTCTTTGTCTGTTAACGGTCTTTCTTCCGCAACAGCAGCTGTAGATTTTTGTTCATCAGCCATTCAAATAATCCTCCTTTAAATATTAATCATTACTGCAGGCAGGGCCCACAGCACCAAGCTAGAAACGCATATCACCTCCAGCCAATCTCGTCTGCCGATGCAGCTGCTATCCGACCGCTCTCACCCGGTCATCAGGGGACAAGTGCCGCATCCTTGCTTGGATAGATTTTTAAGAAGCAAACAGCATTTATATACACGGTCACGGTTGTCCACGCCGTATATAACTAATTAATTAATCAGCACAGGCCTCAAAGCTGGCCATACGGCCATAATTAACCTGCATCTTGCGGATCTCCCTCCCGGGAGTGATGGAATCATTCAAAATCATGTTGCCCAGGGCTGCCGCAGGCTCCGCGCCGCGGTTTTGCATATAACGGGCATAATATTCTATCTGGGGAACGTCCTCAGCCGAACAATACAAAACTGCCGGCTGCTCCAAAGGCTCATCGGCAATAATGTACGGGTTGACAACTTCAAAATATTCTTTCAAAAGCTCACAGATGTCAGTCTTTTTGGGATTATACTCAAGCTCTACGCATCTCACCTCAAAGCCGCTATCAGCCGTGGCTTTACCAATGGTTACTGCTTCTACGCCTCTGATCGGTTCGTAGACCTTTTGCAATGCGACAGTATCACCTGCCAGGTAAATTTTTTTCATATTGATAACCTCCCTTAAAACAACAAAAAATAAAGCCACCACTGTCGTGATGGCTGGTTTTTCGGTACGGCAACGCACCCCTACGCTGCCGCACTTGAGAGGAGAAAGGAAATGTTCTCAGCTAAAAGAAAAATTTGAGAATGGGATTTGAAAAACACGATATGTCCAGTATCGCGAACAAGCTGTACCAATAGCACCGATGGCCAGGCCACTCTCCAAGGTCACAGCCATCACGTGACCTTCAATGGCGTAAGAAACAGAAAACCGTTTCTCAAAAAAATCCTCAAACCCAATACGGGTGGGACTCTTGAAAAACGGCGAAACATCACAGAGCAAGCAGGCGCAAACCTAAGCTTCCAGCTCAACGACATCTCTCCCCGTCTCTCGCAGGTCAAACGACGATGCATCTTACAGGCAGTTCTTCTGGCTTCGCTTCTTCGCATGTTTCACCTTCCCAGAGGACCCCTCCAGTGGTATAAACGAAACAGGCTCCACGTCACAGCGGCGGGACCGTGTCGGAATTACACCGACTTCTCTATTAAGCTTACGCACCTGTAATATCAATATCAACTTGTTGTATTAATTATAGCTGTTCCTATTTATTTTGTCAACTCTTTTTGGAGCTTTTTTGTTTTAACTTTTTCTCATATATGTAATTCCCTATTATGTGCCAGGATTGAGTTTTATCACAAGCTTCTCTTTAGCTGTCAAGGTTACTTAAATGCTCTCTATATTTGTATAGCTGTCTCAATTACTCGACTCCGCTTGCGCAGCGCAGCACCTCACTTTCCGGCAGGTGCGTTTGCACATGGCAGGCACTGCCGCGTTCACGGCATAAAAAAATTCCGGCAGTGGTAGCAGCCACCGCCGGAAGAAAAATCAGGTAACTATTTTATTTTCGGTAAATTATTTTGCACGCAGGGCACGGTCGATTTCTACGCGTACAGCGCGGCCAAATTCCTCATGGGTCCAGTCCCAACGGCTGCTCAGAGCTTCGGGGATGGTTTTGTCGCTGTAAATTCTGTGCTGATAAGCCTTGCCGGTCAGCCTGTTATAAGCAACGATATAACCCTGCATATCCAGCTGCAGCTTGCGCTCTTCGCTGGAATCGATAACCTTGTCGTCAAGCTTGTCCAGCTCAACAGCAATAACGATGTCTACATCGCCGTCCTTGGCAATTTTAGCCATAGCAGCTTCACTTGGAACCTTAGAGCCAACCTTAGCAGCATCAATAGCAGCGGTCAGCTTGTCGTTTTCTACCATTACAAAGCCTTTTTTGCTGTTCAAAACAGACATAGCGTTTTTGTAGAAAACCTGGTTAGCCAGCTCGTCACCACCCTGAACGTTGTTGATCAAAGGCAGCAGCGCTACGCTTGCAGCCTCAGCAGCACCAAAGCAGGGAACGCTGAAGCAGATAGCCATAACGGTCATTAACAGATAACGTAAAATTTTCTTCATTTGTATTCCTCCAGACACATTAAAAGTATGCTAAAACATAGGTATATTTTAGCATACATTCAAGAAAAAATATAGTAGCAAGAAAAAAAAATCTGACTGTATAGTCAATATTTCGTCAGACAATGAAAAAGCAGCGCCAACGGACGGCACTGCTTTTTCGAGAGGGTTGATGTTGTGAAAGGATGTATAAGTTAAAAAGGGTGTTGGTTCATCAGTTGTTGGGGTTTTCAACTGATGAACCTATTATAATGCAATTTGACTGGTCAGTCAATAGCTTTATTGTGAACTTTTTATGAATTGACTATTCAGTCAGCACTTTCTATTGCATCATTGCCATAATGGCGTAAAAGATTGGCGGCACGATAAGCGCCGGCAGCATGTTGAGCGTTTTGCAGTCACGCAGCTGCAAAATCCCCAGGCCGCTGCTCATAAGAAAAATGCCGCCCAGGACAGAAATTTCGCCCATCAGCGCAGGCGTCATATAGGGAGCGATGAAGCCGGCGAAAAGATAAATGCTGCCCTGCCACAAAAGCAGCACCAATGCCGCAGCAGCGATACCAATGCCATAAATGCTGCCAAAAATTATGGAAGAAACAAAGTCCAGCGTCGCATTGGTATAAAGGTAGGTGTTATTGCCGTTCAGCCTGCTTTCAATGGGTCCCAAAATCGAAAGCGTGCCGATGCAAAAAAGCAAAATAGCGGTAGAAAGTCCCTCTGCCAGCTTGCTGCCCCCCTTGGCGCTGGCCAGCAGCCTGTGAAAGCGCCCGTCGATATCCAGATACGTGCCCATAACCGTGCCGATGGCAATGCTGGCGATAAACAGCACAGGATAAGCAGTCTTAGGCATGTTGCTGATGAAGGCGTTCGCCCCCAGGCCCAGCGTCGCCAGGCCTAAGCCATCAAAAAGAGCTGTTTTATAGCGCTCGTTAATCCCCCTGCTGACAAAGCTGCCAATTACAGAGCCTGTCAAAATCGTACTTACGTTAACTATTGTCCCTAACATCTTCTTACTTCCCTTCAAAATTCACAAAAATTTACTATTTGCAGTCATCTTTCACTTTACAGATACCCTTTTATTTTATACTATTATGATAACAGATGCAATTTATTCATAAGGAGGATATATAGCATGAAAAAATTACTTCTTCCCCTCGTTTTATCACTGGCACTGGCCGCCACCGCTACCGCCGCACCCCGTGGCGAGGTAGAGCAGGGCGACAAGTACGACTTTAAGTATCCCGTGTTCAGCGAGGAGGCACCCAAGGCCGCCAGCCGCATGAACAACGACATCCAAAAATATATTGAAAAAACACGCAAGCTGCTAAAGGACGATGGCATGCAGACAGTTGGCAGCAACTACTACGTTATCAGCGAAACTGACGAATACATCAGCCTGAACCTCGTTACCTGGGAATACAGGCAGCACGCCGCTCATCCCAGCAGCTACACCCACGGTCTGGTGTACGACAAGTCCACCGGCAGGCAGCTGCCCTATACCCACTTTGCCCAAAAGCTGGACGTAGCGCAGCTGAAGCAGGATATACTCAGCAAAAAGCTCACCGTCTACTGCGCCGATTTGCAAACCACCAGCGAGGCCCCCTTCCTTAAGGACTGCGAGCATTTCACCGTAAGCAAGGATTATCAGGTCAGCCCTGAGGGCAGCGTCTACCTCATCTACCAGCCCTATGACCTGGACTGCTACGCCGCAGGTCCCACCTTCGTCAAAATAAAATAAAGCGTACAAAAAAACTGCACCGCCCTGCCTGAAGCAAAATGCTAAGGCCAGGCAGGCGATGCAGTTTTTTATTTTTTAGCCAACACACAAATTTCAATTCCCGACGCCGCCATCATGTCCTCTGCCAGCTTATCCGGATAAGGATTGGCGTAAACAATGCGCTTGATGCCCGCATTGATTAAAATCTTGGTGCATACCACGCAGGGCTGGTGCGTGCAGTAGATGGTGCCGCCATTGACGGACACACCATGATAGGCAGCCTGCACGACAGCGTTCTGCTCGGCATGAATGCCACGGCAAAGCTCGTGCATCTTGCCCGACGGCACCTGCAGCTGCTCACGCAGGCAGCCTACAGCATCGCAGTGGGGTAAATCCTTAGGCGTGCCGTTATAGCCGGTCGCCACAATCTGCTTGTTTTTGACAATCACCGCGCCGACATTGCGGCGCAGGCAGGTAGAACGGCTGCTGACTACCTGGGCGATTTCCATAAAATAGTCATCCCAGTCGGGTCTTGCTTTGTGTTCCATGCTTTTATACCGTGCCAAAAATCCTGTCGCCAGCATCGCCCAGGCCGGGGACGATGTAGCCATGCTCGTTGAGGTGGTCATCCAGCACTACAGTGTAAATGGGTACGTCCGGATGCGCCGCGTTCAGCTTTTCTACGCCCTCTGGGGCAGCCACCAGGCACATAAAGCGCAGGTTCTTCATGCCACGCTTTTTGAGCTGGTTGATGGCGGCAATAGCACTGCCGCCGGTTGCCAGCATAGGGTCCACTACGATGGTGTAGGCATCCATATCCGCAGGCAGCTTGCAATAGTATTCCATCGGCAACAGGGTTTCTTCGTTACGGCTCATGCCGATATGACCAACATTGGCTTCGGGGATGACGCTCAAAACGCCCTCCATAAAGCCCAGGCCGGCGCGCAGGATGGGCACGACGGTTACGCTGCCCTTGATCCTGCAGCCGGTCGTTTCGCACAGCGGCGTGGTCACCTTCACCTCTTGCACCGGCAGGTCGCGGGTGGTTTCAAAGGTCAGCAGGGCAGCAACCTCGCTGATGATATGGCGGAAGGTTACGCTCTTGGTGTCCTTGTCACGAAGAATGGTCATTTTTGCCTGTAATAACGGATGGTTCACTACTGTAAGTTGCATAAGTTATCGATCTCCTTTGTTACCGCCGGCTAAAGCAGCATCTACCTTATAAGCCTTGTATAGGGCCTTTTTGTATCTGCCGCCTTGCAGACTGACGCAGCATGGCAGGGATATACAGCAGATGACGCCTCAGGTGCGGTATAATAAATTATAAATTTTCATACAGAGGGTACTTTTTGCACAGTGCAGCTACACGTTTGGCAGCCTCGGCATGCTTTTCGGTATCTTCGGGGTTGTTGAGCACCAGGCCCATAATAGCTGCAACCTCCTTGAAGTCCTCCTCCTTGAAGCCACGGGTGGTGGCAGCAGGAGTGCCCAGACGGATGCCGCTGGTCACAAACGGGCTTGCAGGGTCAAACGGAATGGTGTTCTTGTTGCAGGTAATGCCAATGTTATCCAGCAGCTTTTCTGCTTCCTTGCCAGTCAGGTTTTTGTTGCGCACGTCCACCAAAATCAGATGGTTGTCAGTGCCGCCGCTAACCAGACGGAAGCCCTCTGCCTTCAGGCCCTCGGCAAAGGCCTTGGCATTTTTCACGATGTTTTCGGCGTACTCACGGAATTCCGGCTTCAGGGCTTCACCAAAGGCAACAGCCTTAGCCGCAATTACATGCATCAGAGGACCGCCCTGCAGACCGGGGAAAATTGCCTTGTTAATCTTCTTGGCGATTTCCTCATCGTTGGTCAGAATCAGGCCGCCGCGGGGTCCGCGCAGGGTTTTGTGGGTAGTAGTGGTTACTACGTCCGCATAAGGCACCGGGGACGGATGCAGGCCTGCTGCGACAAGGCCGGCGATGTGCGCCATATCAACCAGCAGCATTGCACCGTTGGCATGAGCAATCTGGGCAATTTTTTCAAAGTCGATAATACGCGGATAAGCGCTGGCACCGGCAACAATCAGCTTCGGATGATGCTCCTTGGCCAGCTTATCAATAGCATCGTAATCAATCAGCTCGGTTTCGGGGTTAACGCCATAATGCACTACGTTAAAATAGCTGCCCGAAATATTTACCGGGGATCCATGGCTCAAATGGCCGCCCTGGGACAGGTCCATACCCATGATGGTGTCACCGGGTTTTAAGAAAGCAAAGTACACGGTCATGTTGGTTGTAGCACCGCAATGGGCCTGTACGTTGGCAAATTTTGCATTAAACAGCTTTTTAGCACGCTCGATGGCCAGGGTTTCCACCTTATCTACATATTCACAGCCGCCATAATAACGGTGTGCGGGGTAGCCCTCGGCATACTTGTTGGTGAGCACGCTGCCCATAGCCTCCATTACCGCAGGGGTAACAATGTTCTCGGATGCAATCAGCTCGATTTTGTCACGCTGACGGTTCAGCTCCGCATCAATGTAGCCTTTCAGCTCAGGGTCAACTACGCTAAGTTTGTCCAGATTCATTTGTAAGTCCCTCCTAAAAATAAAACATTAAAGCTCTGCCCATGTTCCCTTATGGGCGATGGAAACCGCTCTTTATATCAGGGGCGGTTTTCCAGATATTGGGCACGCGGGCCGCCCACAAGAGGCGGTCTGGTCTTGGCAGCGGTAAGCACTGCCTCCCCAATTTTTTTATATTGCAGACGCACCGGCACGGCCACCCTTTTGAGGTGCATACCAATAAGCGTCTGGCCAATATCTAATCCCAAATGTGCCTTGACGGCTTCTACAACTACAGGATCAACAAAATTTTCATAGGCCGCCGTCGCCATAGCGCCGCCTGCGTGCTCCACAGGGCGCACGGTGACTTCTTCCAGATTGTAGCGATCAGCTGCAGCCTGCTCCACCACCAGCGAACGGTTCAGATGCTCGCAGCATTGCACTGCTAAATATAATGAATGCTTATAGCACACCCTTTTGAGTGCCAAAAACATTGCCTTGGCCAGGTCCTGACTGCCGCCTGTGCCTATTTTGTTGCCCAGCACCTCGCTGGTGCTGCAGCCCAGCACAAATATCTGGCCCTTTTTCGGCTTGGCTATGCTGATAAGCTCCTCCGCCGCAGCAGTAAGCTCCTGTACAACTTGCTCTTTTGTATCCACTTTGATTACTTCTTTTCTTTATATCTCTAGTCAAAAGGACTGCTTATTTGTCTTCCAAGGCCATAATCTTGTTTACACGGCGCTCATGACGGCCACCGGCAAAGTCGGTCTCCAGCCAGGCGTCAGTAATCATTTCGGCCAGGCCCACGCCCAGCACGCGCTCACCCATGCACAGCACGTTGGCATTGTTGTGCTCACGGCTCATCTTCGCCGAAAACACATCTCCGCACAGCGCAGCACGGATGCCCTTGCATTTGTTGGCTGCAATGGATATGCCGATGCCGGTGCCGCAGATCAAAATACCTCTTTCGGCCCCGCTGCCACCGCTGGTGATATCCTGGCACAGCTTTTCGGCAAAGTCAGGATAGTCTACGGAATCCTCGCTGTAGGTACCGTGGTCAACAACATCGATGCCCTTATCCTGCAAATATTTTTTTATATGCTCCTTCAGATGAAAGCCGCCATGATCACAGGCTATAGCCAATTTCATTTGCTTCACTCCTTCAAGATTATTGGGGCTGCTGCTTACAATAGCACCGCCCTGCAATTTATCTTAACCCTTATTGTACCATAAAATCAGGTAAACTTACATTATTTTTTAAGCGCAGGCTGCCATTTTGCAGTGTCACCAGCTGATAGCCTGCCGCCTTACGCATGCGGTTCATAATCGCCAGACCGATGCCGCCCTCGTCCACACCCTCGGCCAGGATAACATCTGGCTTGGTGCGGTCAAAATCACGCAACAGATAAAATAAATCGGCCGCCAGCTGCTCCCTGCTGTCGCCCCAGCAGGATATTTGCACCTGCGCCGCCTCCTGCTGCAGCCTGCCCTGCAGCTGTGCGCCGCACAAAATGCCCACACGCAATCCCTGCGCCAGCGCCCTTTGCACTACAACCGGCAGGGCATCGCACGCCTCTCCCTCAAACAGGTACATTGGCGCCTTGGGGGCATAATGACGGTACTTCATCCCCGGCGCCTTGGGCTTAAAATTCTTGTCGCCGGCAAGAGCAGGGTCAATTTCCACAGCACCCATCACCTCTGTCAGCATTTCGTAGGTAATACCGCCCGGACGCAGGATTGTCGGCACAGGCTCTGTTGTATCCACCACTGTGGATTCCAGGCCGATGCCGCAGCTGCCGCCATCAAGCACTGCCGCCACCTTTCCCTGCATATCCTCCAGCACGTCCTGTGCGTTGGTAGGACTGGGACGCCCCGAAATATTGGCCGAGGGGGCAGCAATAGGACAGGCACAGGCACGAATGAAAGCCTGGGCAAATTTATTGGACGGAAAGCGCACGGCCACCGTGTCCAGGCCGGCGCTCACAGCATCGGGGACGATGGCGCTTTTGTTGACCACCAGCGTCAGCGGTCCCGGCCAAAAGGTCTCCATCAGCTTTTTAGCGTTAGCGTTAAGACCCGTTGTCAGCTGCTCAATATCCTTTTTATCAGCAATGTGCAGAATCAGCGGATTGTCGTTGGGTCGTCCCTTGGCCGCAAAAATTTTGGCCACCGCTGTACTGTTTAAGCCGTCCGCTCCCAGACCATACACGGTTTCGGTAGGGAAGGCCACCACCTCGCCCGCACGGACGAGCCTTGCCGCCTGCTGCAGCACCTCTTTATTATCACAGTTTTTTTGTAATTTCCAGTAGCAGGTCTCCATACTTATCTTCACCCTCTTTTTCCTTCAAGGCAAACACCATACGCGGAATATCAGCATAATCATGGCGCACGGCCACCTTCCTAAAGCCGTTTTGCAGGCACAGCTCCTGCACCGCCTCGCTTTGGTTGATGCCGATTTCAAACGCCAGCAGGCCGTCATCTGCCAAATGCGCCGCCGCCTCGCTGCAGATGCGGCGATAAAAATCCAGGCCGTCCGCACCGCCGTCCAGCGCGCCACGTGGCTCCTGCTGCACGTCCCTGGCCAGCGTCGCAATGTCGGCAGCAGGGATATAGGGCGGATTAGAAACAATAATATCAAACTTCTTTTCCAAGGGTACATTGGCAAACACGTCACTATGGCGGAAGGCAGCACGCTTTTCCACGCCGATTTTGGCAGCGTTTTCCTTGGCCACAGCCAGTGCCTCGTTACTGATATCCACGCCTACGCCCACAGCGGCAGGCAGATAATCCAGCAGTGATACCAAAATCGCCCCACTGCCCGTACCGATATCCAAAATTTTGACCGCCCCGTCTGAGCGCAGCAGCGGTGCCGCCTGCACCAAGCTCTCCACCAGCAGCTCTGTTTCAGGACGCGGCACCAGCGTCGCCGGCGTCACCTTAAAACTGTTGCGCATAAAGGCACGCTCGCCGATGATATAGGCCAATGGCTCGTGCTTAGCACGCCGCTCCACAAAGCTGCGCATCAGCTGGCGCTCCTGCTCACCCAGGGGCTTGTCGAATTCAGTATATAGCTTAAGACGCTGGCACTTGAGTACGGCACAAAGCAGCACCTCCGCATCCAGGCGTGGGTTTTCCACGCCCTTGGCCGCAAAGTGCTGCTTTGTCCAATTTAAAATTTCCATAATCGTCCAGACAGACTTGCTCATTTTATTTCACCTGTCTTAATTGTTCGCTCTGCTTGGCCGTGATGAGCGCGTCCAAAAGCTCATCCAGATCGCCGTTGACGATGGCATCAAGCTTATGCAGCGTCAGACCGATGCGGTGGTCCGTCACACGTCCCTGCGGATAGTTGTAGGTGCGGATGCGCTCGCTGCGATCGCCTGTGCCAACCTGGCTCCTGCGGTCCTCGGCGGTGGCGGCACGCTGCTGCTCTTGCGCCCTTTCCAAAATGCGGGCACGCAGCACGCGCAGACATTTTTCGCGGTTTTTGAGCTGCGATTTTTCGTCCTGGCATTGTGCCACGATACCTGTCGGGATATGCGTCATGCGCACTGCCGATTCCGTCTTGTTTACATACTGGCCGCCTGCGCCACCGGCGCGGTAGGTATCGATGCGCAAATCCGCTGGATTAATTTCCACGTCCACCTCTTCGGCCTCAGGCAGCACCGCCACCGTAACGGTGGAGGTGTGCACACGTCCCTGTGATTCCGTCTCCGGCACACGCTGCACACGATGCACGCCGCTTTCAAACTTCATGCGGCTGTATACACTGTCACCGCTCACCTGGAACACAACCTCCTTAAAGCCTCCCAGCTCCGTAGGGCTTGCGTCCATAACCTCCACGCGCCAGCCGCGGGTTTCGCCGTAGCGCACATACATCCTAAAGAGCACGCCGGCAAAGAGCGCTGCCTCGTCGCCACCGGCACCGCCGCGAATTTCCACGATAACGTTTTTATCATCGTTAGGGTCAGATGGCAGCAGCAAAATCGTCAGCCTCTGCTCATATTCCTCCAGCCTTGGCCTTAGCTCTCGCAGCTCCTCCTTGGCCATTTCGGCTAGCTCCTCGTCGCCGCCCTGCTCCAGCAGCTCCTGCGCCTCGTCACGAGCGCGCACCATATCGCGGTACTCACGAAAGGCAGTCACCACTGGCTCCAGCTTGGCGTGCGCCTTGGTGGCCTTCAGCCAGCTGGCCTGGTCGGCAATGACATCGGGGTCGCTGATTTTTGCTTCTAAATCTAAGTATCTGTCTTCTAGTGCTTGCAGCTTATCGAGCATTAAAAGTTCTCTCCTTCTATAATCTCTTCTGGCGGCAGCACTGCCTTCAGCGAAGCAATCGCCACCTCTATCTGGCTGTCATCCGGCTGGCGCGTCGTCAGCTTCTGCAGCAAAAGTCCCGGCATAATCGCCATATGCACCAGCTTATTGTCATTATGCGCACCCGCGAAGCGGATAATCTCGTAGCTGACGCCGGCAATCACAGGCATCAGCACCACGCGCGAGGCGATACGCTCTAAAAGGCTGGGCCAGCCCAAAAACGTAAAGATAAACATGCTGATAAGCATAACGATCATCAAAAAGTTAGTGCCACAGCGGGGATGCAGCGTGCTGAAGGGGCGCACGTTTTCCACGCGCAGCGGCAGCCCTGCCTCATAGGTATAAATAGTTTTGTGCTCGGCACCATGGTACTGAAACACGCGCTGAATATCCTCCATGGACGAAATAGCGGCAATATAGGCCAAAAAGATAGCCATACGCAGCACGCCCTCCGCCAGGTTAAGCGCCATAGCATCCTCCGTCAGCTCGTGCAGAAAGCGCATCGACCACGTAGGAATGACGATAAACAGACCGACAGCCAAAAGCACGGAGGTTACAATGGTCATAACCATCTCCTTGCCTGTCAGCTGCTCCTGCTCATCTCCCGACATCTGCGCCGAATAGGCCAGCGCCTTGATGCCGTCATACAGGGATTCAAATAAAGCAATAACGCCGCGAAGCAGCGGTTTTTTCAAAATCGGGTATTTATCACGGATGCTGTTTACGGGATTGACCTCCACAGCAATTTCACCATTAGGCTGGCGCACGGCGACAGCCACCTTTTCAGGCCCGCGCATCATAACGCCTTCAATGACGGCCTGACCACCTACAGACAATTTTTTCGTGCTCATAGTTATTTTATTTACTCCATCTAATCGTTTTTACAGTAAACTAAATACAGCAGAGCCCCTGACTTGAGAAGCTCTGCTGTATTGTATGGATTATTGTTCTTTGTTGTAACGTTTGTTGAACTTCTCGATACGACCACGAGCGGCAACATTACGTTGTTGGCCAGTGAAGAATGGATGGCATTTAGAGCAAACATCCACGCGTAATTCTTTTTTAGTGCTGCCAGTTACGAAGCTTGCGCCACATGCACAGGTAGCAGTAACCTCACCGTAGTTCGGATGAATCTTTTCTTTCATTCTTTACACCTCTCTTTTCAAGAACATTATATGCAAAATTATCAAGCAGCCTTGACAAGCAATGCAGCTTACATTAACACTAGATTAGTTTAACATATAGCGACTGCAAACGCAAGCTATTTTTTAGCAAATTCGCTCACGCCACGCACGTAGTTGATAAACTGCTGCGCCGTGCGTCCGGATATGCCGCCATGGTGCAGCTCCCACTTGCGCGCCTCGGCGCAGAGCAGGTCCTCATCCAAATCAAGGCCCTGCTTTTTAGCCAGCTCGCAGACGATTTTAAAATATTCCTTCTGCGTAGGCTGGCCGTAATAAATGGTGCAGCCAAAGCGGTTGACCAAGGACAGCTTTTCCTGCATCGTGTCAGATTTATAGATGCCGTCCTCCTCCGTCACGTCGTTTCGGTCCTTCCAGGTTTCGTTAATCAGGTGACGGCGGTTGCTGGTAGCATAAATCAAAATATTATCCGGCCGCACCTCCAGGCCGCCCTCGATGATGGCCTTAAGGTATTTGTATTCAATTTCAAACTCCTCAAAGGACAGGTCGTCCATGTAGATGATAAAGCGGTAGTTGCGGTTTTTGATTTGCGCGATCACCTGCGACAGGTCGCGGAACTGATGCTTATAAATTTCGATCATGCGCAGTCCCTGGTCATAATATTTATTGATGATGGCCTTAATGCTGCTGGACTTGCCCGTACCGCTGTCGCCGAAAAGCAGCACGTTGTTGGCCGGATGCCCTGCCACAAAGGCTTCGGTGTTTTCTATCAGGCGGCGCTTCTGGTCCTCGTAGCCAATCAAATCGTCAAAGCCGATATGCTCGGTGTTGGATATGGGCACGAGCTGCACTCCCTGCTCCTCGTGTACCAGGCGG
Organism: Ruminococcus intestinalis; assembly: GCA_963657675.1. Taxonomy (GTDB): domain Bacteria; phylum Bacillota; class Negativicutes; order Acidaminococcales; family Acidaminococcaceae; genus Phascolarctobacterium_A. The sequence goes on along the minus strand of CAVKMV010000007.1, from coordinate 11,572 downwards.
AAGGCCTTGTTGAGACCCAGCTTGCCCACGCCGTAATCATGGTAAAACTGCGTTACGCAGGCAAACACACCCTCTGCATCCTGTGACTGCTCTATGGCGGCGCTCAAGGCCTGCACCCTGTCGCTGATGTTTTTGTTGTAGCGGCGCTCCTGCTTCACCACCGCCTGATAATTGCTGATGATGCTAAAGCAGCTGATGCCGAGAGCGCGTTCCATCGCGCTGAAATCATAATCAAAAAGCTGCTTGAAAATGGCAAAATCATGCTTAGCCAGCAAATTGACGCTGCCCACGCAGGCACCTGTCTTTTCGCAGGTGATCGCAAAGGGTGTTTCGCAGCTCGCCAGCAGGTAGGCCAGATAATTGTGCCACAAATTTTTGTCAAAGCCGCAGCTGGTGGCAATATCCAGCAGCTGGTGGATCTGCCCGTAAATCTGCGCCGTCAGCTCCTCGCGGCAGTAATGGCCAGCCTCAAAGGCAGCGCAGATATCGGCCAGCGGCTCCAGCAGATTGCCGGCAGGCAGGCCGCGGTAAATTACTAATTGTGAAACAAGCTTATGCATATCTTCTCCCCTAATCTGTTCTCATCATAAAAGCATATGTAAACTTACGACTGCTCCCCTAGTGCCAGCTCAGGCAGCGTGCGCTCCAGCCAGGTAAACGGCTCCTTCAGGCTGCCTGTTTTGTACACCAGCTGCGGCTCCCTGCCGTTTTTGAGCACCATGGTCCGCTTATGCAGCGCCAAAAGCTTTAAGATCGCCTCAGGATTAACCTGCGCCTTATCGCTGAAGGTAATAGTAATCACCCCTGGGCGCACATTGATGCCACGCACACGCAAAATGCGGCACAGCGCCTTTAGCGAGGATACGCGCCACAGGGCTTCCACCTCCGGCGGCGGGTTGCCAAAGCGGTCAATAATCTCATCCAGCAAATCCGCACGCGCGCTATATTCCATATCGCTAAAGCGGCGGTACAGCTCCATTTTATAGCGCGGGTCGTTAATATAGCTGTCCGGGATATAGGCCTCGAGCGAAATTTCCAGCACCGGCTCGGGCTCAGGCTCTGCCGCCCTGCCGTTTTTCAGGCGGTCGATGGTCTTTTCGAGCATTTCGCAATAGGCCGCAAAGCCAATGCCCGTGATATGCCCGTGCTGCTGCGGTCCCAGCAGATTACCCGCACCGCGGATTTCCAAATCACGCATCGCGATCTTAAAGCCTGCGCCCAGCTCCGTAAAATCACGGATGGCCTGCAGACGCTTTTCGGCAATCTCGCTCAGTGCCTTGTTGGGCTTATAGACGAAATAGGCGTAGGCCAGGCGTGAGCTGCGGCCGACACGTCCGCGCATCTGGTACAGCTGCGACAGGCCAAAGTTATCCGCCCCATCTATAATAATGGTGTTCGCTAAAGGTACGTCCAAGCCGTTTTCCACGATGGTCGTACACAAAAGCACGTCACAGCTGCCCTCGTAAAAGCTAATCATAGCATCCTCAAGCGTATCCTCGTTCATCTGACCGTGGGCGATTTTGATGCTGATGCCGGGAACAAGCTTGCGCAGCTTGGCAGCAATGGCCTCCAGGCCGCTGACGCGGTTGTTGATATAATAAATGCGTCCGCCGCGGCGCAGCTCGCGCTCCAGCGCCTCCTTAATCATGCCGTCGTTATACTCGCTGACATAGGTTTCTACAGGCAGGCGGTCCTCCGGCGGCGATTCAATGACGCTCATATCACGGCCGTTGACCAGCGCCATATGCAGCGTGCGGGGAATTGGCGTCGCCGACAGCGACAGCACGTCAATACCCAGGTGCCACTTTTTGATTTTTTCCTTCTGCGCCACGCCAAAGCGCTGCTCCTCATCAACAATCAAGAGGCCCAGGCTGCTAAAATGCACATCCGGCTGCAGCAGGCGGTGCGTACCGATAATAATATCCACCCTGCCGTCTGCCAAATCCTGCAAAGCCTGGCGCTGCTCCTTAGGCGAACAGAAGCGGTTAAGCAGACGCACATCCAGGCCAAAGTTGCGCACCCGCTCCTTAAAGGTGAGGTAATGCTGCTGTGCCAGCACCGTAGTCGGCGCGAGCACCGCCACCTGCTTGCCGTCAAGCACAGCCTTGAAGGCGGCACGCAGGGCGACCTCGGTCTTGCCGTAGCCGACGTCGCCGCACAAAAGCCGCTCCATGGGCTGGGGCTTTTCCATATCTGCCTTAATTTCGGCGATGGCCTTGAGCTGGTCGGGGGTTTCCTCGTAGGGAAATTCCTCCTCAAACTCGTGCTGGATTTCGTTATCCGGCGCAAAGGCGTGTCCCGGCATAATCTGCCGCTGCGCATATAGCTTCAAAAGCTCCTCGGCAAGCTCGGTGATGGCCTTGGCGGCCTTGGTGGTGACACGCTTCCAGTCGCTGCCGCCCATTTTGGACAGGCGCGGCACAGTGCCCTCGCTGCCCACGTATTTATGCAGCAGGCTCACCTGCTCTACAGGCACATACAGCTTATCGTCACCGGCGTAGGTGATTAAAAGGTAATCGCGGTGCATACCGCCAACCTCTACGTTTTCTACGCCCACATAACGGCCGATGCCGTGGATTTTGTGCACCACGTAATCGCCTGCACGGATATCCGAAAAATATTGCAGCTGCTGTCCCTGGTTTTTGCTGTGCAGGCGCTTGCGCTTCTGCATGCCGAAAATATCATTTTCGGTAAGCAAAAGCCAGCCCTCGTCCCAAAAACGGAAGCCGTGGTCCAAATCGCCATAGGTGACGTTAACCACGCCTGTGATCAGCCTGCTTTGGGCAAAGCGCCCCTGCAGCCGGTAGTTGCGCAAATTTTCGGCAAAGCCGCGCGCCTTAACGCTGCTTGAAAGCATCAGCACCGGCGTGATACCGTCGGCCAGCCAGTTTTGCAAATCCTCCACCAGCAGATTAATATTTTTATTATAGGGCGAAACCGAGCGCACAGGTATATTCAGCGCGGGCAGCTGCCTGAGATAGCTGTGGGACAGAGCCGAAACCAAAAGCGCACCGGCGGCGGCACACTGCTCCATGACTGCTTCCTTGTTAAAAAGCTCGGAGGCATAATCCTTGTTTTCCTTATCCAGCTTTTCGAGCATAGAAAATACATGCACGGGTTCATCTACTATAACCATGGTTTCAGGCGCGCAATAATCAAAAATCGTCGCATCGTAGCTAAAGCTTTCATCCACCCGCAGCGGCGCGATTTTGATGCTCTCAAGCGTGCCCAGGCTGCGCTGGTTATCCACGTCAAAGCTGCGCATGGCGTCCAGCTCGTTATCAAACCATTCTATGCGTACAGGCGCGCCGCTGTTGATGGGGTACACGTCCAGAATATCGCCACGCAGGCAAAACTGCCCCAGGGCATCCACCTGCTCCGTGCGCTCGTAGCCCAAGGCCAAAAGGGCTGCGATAACCTCCTGCTGCTCGTGCTGCTCGCCCACTGCCAGCTGCAGCGTTTTGTTAGAAATACCGCTGGGGCGCAGCTGCTTTTGCTGCAGCGCCTCGGCCGTGATAAACACAATACCGCGCTCCTCGCCTGCCAAAAGGCGCAGCGCCGCCGCACGTCCTGCCTGCAGCTCCAGGCTCTGCGTATCTGCCTGCACCCGTGGCAGGCCCACAGGATACAGCTCCTGCATAGGCAAATCCGGGTATAAATAGGCCAGCTCGCGGCGGTAGGCACGCACCTCCTCGCGCGAGGCTGTAATAAAGGCCAGGCTGCCGCGTGCGCCCAAAAGCTTATCCACTGCAGCAAAAAAGACCGGCTTGCTGCTGCCAGCCAACCCGGTTAAAATACAGGCCTGTTTATTTTTTTGATAGTCAGCAGCCTGCTCTGCCTCAGGCACGCAGGCTACCCTGTTTACTAAAATGTTTTCCATGTGATCTTACTAAAACGCAAACTTATAAACAATAGAAGCTACCAGTTTTCCGGCAGCTTCTATCAACAAAAATTCCAGGTTTACAGCTTTACTGCCAGCACCTTGCGGTCCAGGCTGTGGATAGCGTCCACAAAGCGCACGGTACCGGTCTTGTAGCGTGCCGAAATGGTGTGGGTGCGCACGCCGTCGCCAAAGTAACGCAGGCCGTTGAGCATGTTGCAGTTGGTGATAGCGGTAGCGGTAAACATGCAGTCATCGCCCTTAACCAAATCGTCCAGCGTCAGCACCTTGTTAACATCGGTGATACCCATCTTCAGGCAGCGCTGCACCTGAGCCTCGTCGTCAGGAACCAGGCGGGCCTGCATATCGCCACCCAGGCATTTAACAGCGGCAGCACCCAAAACGCCCTCGGGGGCGCCGCCCTTGCCGACGTACATATGCACGCCGCTGCCTTCGATGCAGCATTCTACAATCGGGTTAACGTCGCCATCGGTGATGAGGGAGATGCGGGCGCCGGCCTTGCGGATTTCGTCCATCAGGCCATAGTGGCGTTCGCGGTCCAACAGCACTACATTCAAATCGCTGACCTTGCGGTCCATAGCCTTGGCAACACGGGCCAGGTTTTCGCTGATGGGCGCGTTAATATCAATGCAGCCCTTGGCACGCGGGCCGACGGCAATCTTATCCATATACATATCAGGAGCGTGCAGCAGGCAGCCGCGCGGAGCGATAGCGATTACGGCAATAGCGCCGTTTTGTCCCTTGGCAACCAGGTTCGTGCCTTCGATGGGGTCAACGGCAATGTCAACCTCAGGGCCGCCTGCGCCAACCTCTTCGCCAATGTAAAGCATCGGTGCCTCGTCCATTTCGCCCTCGCCGATAACAACGGTACCCTTAATATTAACGGTATCAAAGGCAGCACGCATAGCGTCAACAGCCAGGCCGTCGGCACCGTTCTTATCGCCCCTGCCTACAAGATGACCGCAGGCGATGGCTGCAGCCTCGGTAACACGTACAAACTCCAAAGAAAGCTCTCTGTTCATTACTTACACACTCCTTAATCATTGTCCCAATATAGTCGTCCAGGGAAGTCATCCCCTGATGATTTATCAGTCATTTCTTGTTTAATTATGACACTTTCACGCTGTCTTGGCAATATAAATATCCAAAAAAGCTCTGCCTGCGCTGCCTATATGCTAAATATTGGCCAACAGCAGCGTCAGCCCCAGCTGCCAGGGCAGCACGAACACGATATACAGCAAAAGCAGGCTGAAAAGCACCGTCACAGCGGCGCGGAAGGGGTCCACCAAATACACCGCCTCCAGCGTCAGCACCAAAAGATACAGCATCCACACGCAGCCGCAGGCGATAAGCACGCCCAAAAGCGGCAGGCCGTCAAAGCCCATTTTACCTGCTAAAAGCGCCCCCGGCGTCAGCAGCAGAAACGGCAGCGTAGTATAACCCAAAAGGCAGATTAGCCCCACGGGGTCGCCTGCCAGCGCGCCAAAGGTTTCCATAATGCCGTGCAGCAAAAAGCCGTACAGCGAAAGCGCCGTTGCCGCAACCAGCACGACGGCGATAAGAATTGCCAGGCGCACGCTCAAGGGCTGCGCCAGCAGCCAGCAGTTGGTTACGACGCCACAGAAGGCTCCCACGCTGAGCGTAAAATAGAAGGCACTACGCCACAGGCAGGGCTGCTTGACCAGCGCCGCCAGGCCCGCGCCCGGCTCGAAGAGCACGTCAAAGGTTTTGCGCCTCATAGCCTATCACCTCATCTGCAGGCTGTTTTGCTGCAGGCTGCCTGCAAGCTGGCTTGCCAGCTCGCCCTTAATCATATCGGCAAGCTGCGCGCTCAGGATAAATTCCCACGGCTGCTGCTTGGCCTTTTGCTTGACAGGCGGTAGTCCGTCGCTGCCGGCTTTAATTTTACCCAGCTCGCCGGCTGCTGCCAGCGCGTCATAATAATCGCCGATTTCGTCCACCAGACCAAGGTTCTTGGCCTGCAGACCCGTATACACGCGGCCGTCAGCCAGGGCCTTGACCTTGCTTTCTTCCATTTTGCGGCCTGCGGCCACCGTAACGACGAATTCGTTATAAATTTCGTCCACGATGTTTTGCAAAATAGCCTGCTCCTCAGGAGTCATGGGACGGTCATTCGTCATAATATCCTTATAGGGGCCGCTCTTGATTTTGCTGCTGGTGATGCCAATCTTCTTAAACAGCTCCTCGGTGTTCATATAAGGCATATATACGCCGATGCTGCCCGTAAGCGTGGTGGCATTGGCATATACCTTATCGCTGCTGCAGACGGCGATCCAATAGGCAGCGCTGGCACCGGTGTTGCCCATGGTGGCCACAACCGGCTTTTTGGTCTTTTCCTTAAAGCGCTTCAGCTCACGGCCCACCTCCTCGGCAGCCGTAGCGCTACCGCCGCCGCTGTCTATGCGCAGCACCAGCGCCTTGACGCTGTCATCGGCCGCAGCCTCGCGGATTTGCTGCATAATGCTGCCGCTGGTGATGCCGCTCTGCTGGCTGAAGATGTTATCACTGGTGCCCGCACCGCTGGTGATAGTGCCTTCGATATTGATAACCGCTACGCGGTCAGGGACGGTAACAGTCTTTGCATCGTTATTATTGCCCTTTAAAAGCGACACGACAAAGCTCAATACTGCCAAAAGCAGCACCGCGCTAATAAAAATCTTTTTCAGCATAGTTGCCTCCCTTTAATACAAAAAGCTTCCCCCGGCCAAGGCCTTTTGGCAAACCTTGGGCCTGAGGTGACTGAGGGAAGCTGTATGTGTTTTTACAAAGTCTGCCGCTGAAGCACGTAGCCTATCACAGACTACGCAGCACGCAGGACTGTCTTATTGGTGATGCTTAACCGCTGCGGCGATAAAGTCCCTAAACAGCGGATGCGGATTGGTGGGACGGGATTTGAATTCCGGATGGAACTGCGCACCCAAAAACCACGGATGCTCGCTTTCGGGCAGCTCCACGATTTCCACCAGACGGCCGTTGGGCAGCGTGCCGCCCAGCTTCAGGCCCTTGCCGATGATTTCCTCACGGAAGGCGTTGTTGAACTCATAACGATGACGATGACGCTCGTAAATCAGCTCCTCGTTATAGGCCTTGCTGGTTAAGCTGCCTGGATATACCTTGCAGGGATACAGGCCCAGGCGCATGGTGCCGCCCATATCCTCCACGTCCAGCTGCTCCGGCATCAAATCGATAACAGGATGCTCGCTTTCGGGAGCGAATTCCGAGCTGTTGGCATCGGCCATACCGCACACGTGGCGGGCAAACTCGATAACGGCGCATTGCATGCCCAGGCAGATACCGAAGAAGGGAATCTTGTTTTCGCGGGCATATTTAATCGCCTTAATCTTGCCCTCAATGCCGCGGTTGCCAAAGCCGCCGGGAACCAAAATGCCGTCCACGCCGGCCATAACCTTGTCCATATCGGTGCTTTCGGCCTCAATCTCCTCGGCGTTCACCCAATGGATATCCAGTTCCGCCTCGTTGGCAACAGCCGCATGACGCAGGGATTCGGTAATAGAAATATAAGCATCTTGCAAAGCAACGTATTTGCCGACTACGGCGATAGTAACCTTCTTGTCGTACTTTTTAAGGATGCGCTCAACCATGTCATGCCAGCCGCTCATATCCTTCGGCTTATCCTCCATATCCAGCTTGCGCAGGACAATGGTGTCTAGGCCCTGCTCCTCCATCAGCATCGGCACCTGGTAAATGCTCTTGGCTGTGAGGTTTTGGATAACTGCGTCTGGATCAACATCGCAGAACATGGCCATTTTTTCGCGCATATCCTTGCTGATAGGCTTTTCGCTGCGGCAGACGATAATATCCGGGGAAATACCGATGCTGCGCAGCTCCTTAACGCTGTGCTGCGTCGGCTTGGTCTTGAGCTCGCCGGCTGCCGAGATATAGGGAACGAGGGTTACATGGATGTACAAAACATCGTTGCGGCCAACCTCCTTCTTCACCTGGCGGATGGCCTCCAAAAACGGCAGGCTTTCGATATCGCCAACAGTACCGCCGATTTCGGTGATAACAAAGTCAGCATTATCCTGCTTGCCCACGCGGAACACACGCGCCTTAATCTCGTTGGTGATGTGCGGGATAACCTGCACCGTACCGCCCAGGTAATCGCCGCGGCGTTCCTTATTGATAACGGACTGGTAAATTTTACCCGTAGTCACGTTGGAATTCTTAGAAAGGTTGATATCGATAAAGCGTTCATAGTGACCCAAATCCAGGTCGGTTTCCGCACCGTCATCGGTAACGAAAACCTCGCCATGCTGATAGGGGCTCATGGTGCCGGGGTCAATGTTGATATAGGGGTCAAACTTTTGGATAGTTACGCGGTAGCCGCGGCTTTTAAGCAGGCGTCCCAGGGAAGCGGCAGTAATGCCCTTGCCTAAGGAGGATACAACGCCACCGGTTACAAAAATATACTTTGTCATCTTATTTCCCGTCCCTTTCTTTCATCGGATATATCTTACATTCTTTCCGGTGCGCTAACACCAAGAATGCCTAATGCATGGCGGATAACATGGCCAACTGCCTTCACCAGCGCGATGCGTGCCTGCTGCACGTCGCTGTCTACGCCCAAAATGCGGCATTGGTTATAGAAGGAATGGAAGAGGCCTGCCAGCTCGTGTACATAATGCGCCACGTTGTGCACAGCACGGTCGCGGGCGGCACGCTGCAGCATTTCAGGGTATTCACCCAGCTTTTTAATCAGCGCCAGCTCCTCAGGCTCGGTCAGGCTTGCCAGCTTCAGCTCTGCTGCACTGCATTCGCTAATCCCTGCCTCTGCCAGCTGACGCATAATGCTACAGATGCGGGCATGGGCGTATTGGATGTAGTACACAGGGTTTTCGTTAGTCTTTTCAGTGGCCAGCGTCATATCAAAATCCAGCTGGCTGTCAATAGAGCGCATCGTGAAGAAGAAGCGTGCGGCATCAGTGCCAACCTCCTCAATCAGCTCGTTTAGGGTTACGCTCTGGCCCGTGCGCTTGGACATCTTCACCAGCTCGCCGTTGCGGTACAGGCTGACCATCTGCAGAATCAGCACCTCCAGCTGCTCCGGTGAATAGCCGAGCGCGCCCACTGCCGCCTTCATGCGGGCAATGTAGCCATGGTGGTCGGCGCCCCACAGGTTGATGACGCGGTCAAAGCCACGCTCAAACTTGTTGCGGTGGTAGGCAATATCGGCCGCAAAATAAGTGGGAACACCGTTATCACGGATAACGACGCGGTCCTTGTCATCACCATGCTCCGTAGCCTTCAGCCACAGCGCGCCATCCTTTTCGTATAAATATCCACGCTCGGTCAAAAGGTCGCAGGCGCTCTTGATGGCGTTGGCATCATGCAACGTCTGCTCACTGAACCATACGTCAAACTCACAGTTGAAGGCTGCCAAATCCTCCTTCAGCGCTGCCAGCTTTTCCTTCAGCGCAATCGTGCGGAACTGCTCCAGGCGTTCCTTTTCGTCCATATGCAGGAACTTGTCGCCGTAAATGCGGATAATGCGCTCGGCGGTTTCAATAATATCGTGGCCATGATAGCCGTTTTCGGGGAACTCTACCTCCTGCCCCTGCAGCTGTAGATAACGCGCGTTTACGGAGGCGGCCAGGTTGTTGATTTGGTTGCCGGCGTCGTTGATATAATATTCGCGGGTCACGTCGTAGCCTGCTGCCTTCATCAGGTTGGCCAGGGAACTACCCACGGCGGCACCACGGCCATGGCCTACATGCAGCGGGCCTGTGGGGTTGGCGCTGACATATTCAATCTGAATTCTTTCCTTGCTGGCATTTTTCAGGTTGCCGTAATCTTCACCCTGCGCGATAATCTGCGCCAGCATATCATACATCCAGTCCTGCTTCAAATAAAAATTAATAAAGCCGGGACCGGCAATTTCCATCTTAGCAATATAAGCACAGTCCAGATTATCAATAACGGCCTGGGCGATCATGCGCGGGTTGCATTTAAGGCTGCGCGCCGACTGCATCGCGAAATTGGTGGCAAAATCACCAAACTCCTTTTGCGGCGGCACCTCCAAAAGCACCTCCGGCAAAGCGCCTTCCTTTAACGTTCCCTGGGCAATGGCCTTTTGCGCCGCAGCAGTAATGGCGGCAGCCAAAATATTTTTAATGTCCAACCTCTGTATCCTCCTCAATCTCAATTAAAATCTTTCTTTCATCGTACGGCTCGTCCCCATGCAGCAGCCTGCATTCCAGCTGCAGCTGCCAGGTGCCACGCACAAGGCGTGTGTCCAGATACGTTGTCTGCGTCGTCATGGGTATATCCAGATACGGCGTATGGTAAACGCTTTTATCTGCCAGACCCCTACAAAATTCCTGCCTGTGCTCCACGCCGCCGCTACGCAGGATGATGACGCGCTCGTCGTCCCACTTCAGCGTAGTTTTGGTATTATCAAGACCGGACTGCCCGTCCTCGCTGTAAAGCACATAGTACTTGCCGTTTTTGGCGGTCATAGTACCAGTATATCTTTGTTCAAAATTCTGCGCATCGCTACCCGCGCTCACAATACGTATCCTTACCGGCTGCATATGTACCTCCATAAACAAGACTAGAGCCTGCACCTTTTCGCCACGCCATTATGATCGAAAGGTCGCAAGCCCTGCAAGATTTTTGTCAATCTAATGCGGTTAAGCTTTGTTGCACTAAAAAAGACCTCTTATATTCTTCAATATTATATAACAGCTGCAAATTACAGTCAAGAAATAGCGCCGTGCAGACGTGCTTTTTTGCAGGCTGAAGCAAACCTACGCAAGCACGAAAAAAGCTTGGGATAATCCCAAGCCGAAATTCATTGGTGCGGTAGAGAGGATTTGAACCTCCACGGGGTTGCCCCCACTAGCTCCTGAGGCTAGCGCGTCTGCCGTTCCGCCACTACCGCATGCTCTATTTACTTTGTTGCCGTCATAAGCAACATAAATATAATAGCACGCATTTCTTTTGTTGTCAATAGTATTTTTATATTTTTGTATGCAAATTATCCCGACGAAAACAAAAGAGCCAAGGCAAAATCCAAGGCTCACAAGCTCAATATTGGTGCGGTCGATGGGATTTGAACCCATACGAGGTCTCCCTCACTACCCCCTCAAAGTAGCGTGTCTGCCGTTCCACCACGACCGCGTCTAGAGGATAACTGTGTAAATAAAAAATGGTGCGGTAGAGAGGATTTGAACCTCCACGGGGTTGCCCCCACTAGCTCCTGAGGCTAGCGCGTCTGCCGTTCCGCCACTACCGCATGCTTTATTCACTTTGTTGCCATAAGCAACATAGATATAATAACACAAGCTGCGTAATCCGTCAAGCAGTTATTAAAATTTTTTTGAGGGGGGAATTATTTATTTGCTGCCATCCTCCTTTAAGCCTGAAGCCGCTTTATTATTTTTTTAAATTTCATTGTCAGCTTTTACGCCTGTCGGCAGCTCACCTTCACCATCATGTCTAACGCCAGTAGTGCCATAAAAGGCATATACCTTGCCCACCTCTTAATAAGCCATATACACAAAAATTTTGCAACACACGGAAATGAAAAAGAAGGCTGATATTTTCTGTCAATTTGGTTTTTGTTTGCAAAAGACCTTTCGTAAAAATATTTTGCAGCCTGCAAATGGCAAATTAAGGCGTTTTATGCTA
>CAVKMV010000006.1:41661-49384 GCA_963657675.1 Ruminococcus intestinalis | reverse complement strand
ATCATGCTCTGCATTATAACCAACAATACCACCCAAGTTTTGAGCATATTGTCCTGCCTCTGTTATAAGCGTGGTGACGGCACTGGTGCTTTGGGCATTTCTTATACCGCCAATGAAAGTATCCCCTACCTGCACCCAGTCATCTTTTTCTTCGTCGTAATCCCATTCTTCATAATATTCATTACTGCCTGCAATGCCGCCTGCCGTGGTGCCATTTTTTGCAATCACTGTGCTCTGATCAGACACATTTACGATGCCACCGCCGTTAATGCCCACCAAACCGCCGATGGTACTATTCGCACCACTGGTAATAGTGTTACCAAAGCCTGTCACGTTATAAATTGAATCTTTGAAATTATTGCTAAGAACTTTACCCGCAACCGCGCCAACACTTGCACCCTCACCGCCGGTAAAGACAGAGGAATAAATATTGAGATTGGCAACGTAACCACCAGAGCCCAAGGTCGTGATAAGGCCGTTTTGCGCCTTCAAGCCCAGGATGGTTTTGCCATTGCCGTCCAGAATGCCGGTGAAGGCAGTGCCGTCCCTGCCAATGCTCTTGTAAGTGTCACCCAGGACGCTGGCATCAATATCATTCTTGAGCAGATAGCGGTAGCCCATAACCTCTTGACGTTGTCCTTCTGGCACACTTTCAGCGTATTCCTGGATGCCGTTAAGCTGCGTTGCATCCTTAATCCAGGCATAGGCAAAATCCGTGCCTTTTTTTGCTTTGCCATTGCTCTCTACTTCAAGAGCTCCCAGCTTTTCTCCAAGAGTAGTATTTTTCTCCGTTGTCGTCACATCGTACTTGGTATGATTATAGGCGCTGCTCTTGCCGCTGGCATCATAATCCCACATATCAAAGAGTATCTTTATTGCACCCTCATCACATGTGTAGTAATCTTTACTATCGATAATCTTATTATTGGCAGCAATTATCCTCGTATCTTTCGTGCTGTGCGCGTCAATAAAGCCCTGCACGGCCTTGGCCTTGTCCTGGCCGGTCACATCGCCGCCAATGTTGCTCAAATCCAGCTGGATGTCAATCGCGTCCGCACCCTCGACAGCCAAAAGCTTGATTTTGCCGCCCGCGGTGAGGTTGCTGTCGATGAAGATGTCGCCCTCGCTGGTGACGTTGAGGTCGCCATAGGCAGTGATGACGCCGCGGCCCAGGTTGCCGTAATACAGGTTCACCTGGCCGCTGGTGGTGCCGTCGGCGTTGGTGTTCTTGTGGGTGACGATGTTCAAATTGCCGTTGTGCTTGGCTTGGTGCGTCATGGCCTGCGCATAGCGCTCGCCGGAGCTGTACAGCACTGCGTTTTTGCTTTTTACCTCTTCCTCCGTATTAAGCTTTGTGCCATCGTCAATGGTGGCCAGGCCCTTGATGGGGCTTGTGGTCTCGCCAGCCTTGGCGGTGGTGATTTTGCCGTATACGTCCAGCTCGCCAGCCTCCAGGTTAACACCCAGCTTGGCCTTTGCTGCATCGCCCTGGCCTTCGGCATCCTCGTTGCCGGTGGCACGGATGGTGCCTGCCAGCTCCAGCTTGCCATTGGTCTTGATGGTGATGCTGCTGCCATACAGCCTGCTTCCGTTGCCAAAGATCAAATCGGTGCTGCTGCCGATGCCCGCAGTGCTGACGCTGTCAGTAGCTGCTTCGCCGTCTGTGCCTGCATCGCTGTCAGTGCTTGCGCCATCGTTATAGCCCTTGCCCAAAATGGTCAGCTGACCGTCGCTGTAGATGGTGCCGCCATAGGAGGAGGTGCTGCTGTCGGTGGTCACGTCCGTCAGCGTCAGGTAGGGAGTGTTCAGCTTATTGCCTTCTCCGTCCGTAATGCCCTTTACTGCCAGGGAGCCGTTGTAGCCAAGGTTCAATTCGCTCCAGTCAAAGCTGAGATCCTTTTGCGTGTTGACAATGGTCAGCAGCGGGTTAAAGGCTGTGCCGTACTGCACGCTACCCTTGTCGTTGCCCTCCTTAAAGGCGCTCCAGTTTTCGCTATTGGCAAAATATTCCTGTGCCCACGGCAGGTAGGCGTTAAGCATAGGCAGACCGCTGCCATCATATATGCGCCAATCCTGACCTTCCCCGATGTTCAGCTTGCCATCTTCCTGGCTGGAGAAGCTGAAGCCTTCTTTAGTCTGCTCATCATACCAGGAAGACTTTTTATACTTATCATCGTTGGCAATATAGTTAACCTGCTCTCCTGTCAACTTGGAGCTATCACTGCCGTTATATTTGCCATTATTATCAAGACGCGAATCAAAGGCACTTTCTGCATACGGGGCGATAAAGTAACCGTTTTTCAAATTGACGGTATAGCCCCAACCGTTTGTAGCATGATTAGCAGCCCAGCCGACAATAGCACCGACCTTACCGTTGTCAGAATAAAGATTACCACCGGTATAAACGTTACTTATATCTATTTGAGTTAAATTTCCATTCCAGCTAAGCACCTGTCCCACAATACCGCCAAGGGTATTAGCGTATTCACCATCCTTATAAAAAGCACGCAGGGTGCCAAGATTATAGGCATTGGTAATGCTCATATAGGTTTTGTTTGCAGAATCTGAATCATCACCGATACCAATGCTTGCAGTGCCTACAATGCCGCCCACCTGGCTTTCAGAAGTGTTTTGGTTATCCACCGTAATATTGCCTGTGTTGAAGACGTTTTTGAGGCGGCCGGCATACCAATAGCCGGCAATGCCGCCCACTACGCAGGAGCCGTTATAAATATCGCCCTGGTTGTAGGCCTTTTCGACAATGCCCGACAGGCGTCCCACAACGCCGCCCACATGGCGGCCCTTATAGATGTAGCTGCCGGCAGCATTTGCTTCGTTGCTGCCAATCGTTCCCTTGTTGCCCACGTCATACAGCACGACGCGGCCGCTGGCATTTTCGGTGCTGTCGCCCAGCACGCCGCCCATGTTAACAGGTGTCGTTCCACCGGCATCCCGGCGGCTGGTGCTGACGCTGCCGCTGTTGTAGCTTCGGCTGATGCTGCCGTTGTAGGCAAAGCCCACAATGCCGCCAATATTGGCAAAGCCCTGCACCTCGCCGCTGTTAACGGCGCCGCTGACGATGGCGATGCCCTCGTCCTGCTTAATCAAATTCAACCTGCTTTGGGCACCACCCACGCCCGCGGTATCCATCTTACCCACAATACCGCCGATGTTGGCTGCTTCGGAAGAAGGAGGAACATTGTCGGCATCGGTGATATATTCTGTGTGCACGGTGCCGTTGTTATTGACGCTGTGCAGGCGCGCCATGTTGCCATCCACATAGCCGGCAATACCGCCAATGTTGCCAATATAATATACTTCATTATTGCCTGCAGCATCTGTACGTGTTGCCTCCTTGGCAAAGCCGCCGCTAGCAGCAATAGCGCCTGTCGCCAAAATGTCGCCGCCCTCGTTGGTGGCCTCGCTAATGCCATAGCGGGTGCCATTTTGATAGGCGTCCAGGCTGGTGGCGTCCTGTGCGCCAAAATAACCGGCAATGCCGCCCACGTTCATGGCACCGCGGATGTTGCTTTCCTTGTTGGTGACCCTGCTGATATTGGTGTTATAAGCACTGCCCACAATGCCGCCCACATTGCCTGCGCCATAAACAGTGTAATCTATAGTATGAACTACTGGAATCTCATCTTTAGTTACAGTTGTAGTTTGAGTTTTAGTTTCCGAGCTGGTCTGCACGTCGCCGTAGTTGATGGCGTCGCCGATTTTGTTGGCAGCAGCAACGCTACCGGTTGACTTGCCCACGATGCCGCCGGCGTTAGCCATGCGCACGCTGATGGTATAGGTGCCGTCAGGATTTTTTTGGTTGTTATAATCAGTATAATCCGTATGGAAGGTGTAATCTTCCGTGGTGTAGCCTGTTGCGCTAACCTGCGCCTGGTTCTGCACGTTTTGCACCGTTACGCCGCCTGTGATGCTGCCCACAATGCCGCCCACGTTGTACAAGCCGTTGACGGCGGCGTAGTTGGTGATGGCGTCGCCGCTGCTCATGTAGGTGTATTGCGTGCTGCCATTGCCGGCCGCATCCGTCGTGCGTGTGGCGTTGGTTGCTGCCAGCGCGCCAATCACCGCACCGTTTGTGGCGCTGCCCACCAGGCCGCCCACGTTCGCGCCGGTGCCTGTTACGCGTCCCATATTGCGGCTGGTGCCGACGGAGGCACTTGCGATGCTATCCACACCCAGGGCGCCGCCGTTCATGCTGCCAATGAGGCCGCCCACGTTAGTCGTGCCGGTGACGTTGCCTGTGTTAAAGGCGTTGGTCAGCAGACTGTAGCCGCCGTCGGTGGCTTTCATATAGCCAATCAGGCCGCCCACCTTGTTATTGCCTGTTACCTGCAGAGTGCTGGCAACATTGCGCACGATGGTGTTGGTGGCGTAACCAATGAGCGAGCCAGTGTAGGCGCTGCCGCCCTTAATCGAAACGCCGTCCGTGCCGGCGACGAGGGTGACGTTGCTGATTTTGGCGCCGTTGGTGCAGCCAAAAAGACCGCTCGCCGTGTCTGTATTGCTGTTATCCATGTTCAGGCCAAAGATGGAATTGCCCAGGCCGTCAAACTTGCCAGTGAAGGCTGCATTCTGGCTGCCAATAGGCACCTGGCTGCTGCCGATAAAGTCAATAGCATAGCGCAGGGCGTAGTTGTCATCCAGGCTCCAGGCTGCTTCCTTATCCGCTGCAGCCACAGCGCCGGCCAGCTTCTGCATTTCCTCCGCCGTCCTAATCCAGCGGTAGCCAAAGCTTCTGGCCACAGTCTTGCCGCTATCAGCAAACGTGTCAGTGCCCTTTTTGTTTTGTATGCTGCCGTCCACGGTGCTGAAGTTGATGTACTTTTCAAAGCTGCCCACGCTCTTGCCGGAGCTGGTGCCCAAAACAACGTCATACATATCCGTACTGTTGGCAAGGCCGCTGGGGGTCTTGTCGGTGACGATGCTGAGATAATCAGAGCTGGGGTTCTTTTCGTCATAGCCGCTAAGGCGGTCCATATCAATAACCACGCGCTGGCCCTCAAAGGTCAGCTTGCTGGCGTTAATATAACCCAGGCTCATCAGTTCGGTGTTGCTCACCGTCTTCACGCTTTGCAGCGCTTTCAATACGTCAGTCTGGTCATTCCAGTTATCTATATCACTAAGCTTTTTGTTGGATACATACAGACTGCCCACGTTGATTTGCGCGCTGTTGCCAATCTGCACACCGTTGGGGTTAACCAAAAAGATGTTGCCGGCTACGGTGTCAGTACCCTCAATATACGAATTCAGCTTGCCGTAAATCTGCGAAGCGTTGCCGCCCGTAACGTAGTTGAGCATATTAAAATTGGCATTGGAGCCATAAATATTCACCGTAGCATTGGCGCCGATAGAAAAATCGTCCCATTTGACAATGCTGTTATTGGTTTTTTGGACTAATTCCAATTCTGGCCAGCCCTTGGAAAACTGCTCAATCTGCTCAACACTACCAGCTATCGGATCAAAGCCGCTGGGAATAGTAGTGTTGGCCACAACGCTGTTGCCAGCGGCAGCAGCCACCCACGGCACGGATAGTACGGATAACATCACAAGACCTGCTAAGCGTTTATTTAAGCATTTGCGTTTCATATAAACTCCTTCTATAAATTGACCCAAGCATTTTGCAGATTGGGTCACCCAAATATCCCCCTATATAAAAGCAGGCAATGTCAGCCCTGCTTAAAACATTTTGTACAGCTGGAACCACAGACGGCCATCGTGGTCGCGCGGTGTTACACGGTCGCGCTGCGGATCAATCTTGCGCGCGTAATCCAGCTGGGCGTGCCAGTCGTTGGGCACGTTGTAGCGCAGTCCCAGGCCGTAGCCTGCCAGATGCGTCATCTCGTCATATTCATGCGTCTTGGCAACGCCTGCGTCCACAAAGGCCGCCAGCTCCAGGCCCTTCACGCCAATGTCACGACGCACCTCGGCAGTAGCAGTAAAGCCAATGTCGCCGCTGCCCTCGCTCGCGCCGTAGGCGCGCACGCCGTTGATACCGCCCAGGTAGAACATTTCGCTGCCATCAAGATTGCGGTTGGCCAGCTGGCCGCTAAACTGCACGCGGTAATTGGTTTTGCCGTCATAAATAACGTGCAGCAAATCACTCGTCAGCTTGTGGTAGGTGCCGTTGAGTCTCGTGGCGTCTCCGCTCAGATGACCGTTCCAATAAATAAGGCTGTATTGCGTAAAGCGGTTGGGATAATATTGGCTGCCGCTAATGCCCACGTGGAAGACGTTGGACTGCTTGTCGGTTTCCAGCTCGGGCAGGTTCCAGGTCTTAAAGTGCAGCCTGTCCTTAATCTTGCGGTGGTCAAAGCCATAAATGGCGGTCACGCGGTTCATGCGGTCGCGGTAAACGGGCGTCAGGCCGTAAAAGCTGATGCCTGTGGATTTGCCCAGGGAATCATACCAGCCATTGGTAGAAAGGTCGTAGCTGCTCTGGCTCCAGCCCACGCCCCAGCGCGTGCCGTCACGGCCAACGGGTGCTTCGTAGCGCACACCGTAGTTTTTGGTGTCGTGGTTGGTGAGCATGCCGTTGATGATGATTTTGTCACCCTGGTGGCCGGGGTTGGTGATCTCGGTATTGAAGCCGTAGCGATAGCGGCCGCTGTAGTAACCGCCGCCATTATCGGTGAAGATGTAATTGTTCCAGACGGGGCGGCGCTTAACCTGTACCAGCACCTTAGTGGTGCCGGGGGTGCTGCCGGGTGCCAGCACCGCACGTGCAATCACGCCGGGCAGGTCGTTGATATTGTTCATCGCCAGCTCCAGCGGCTTATCCATGATATAGTCGCCGCTCTTTAAGCCCTTGTGGATGTAGCCTGCCAGCACGCGGTCAGCAACGTCCGACTCGTTTTCTACGATTTTGATGTCGTCGTACTTGGCAACGTAAACCTTAATTTCCAGCTCGCCCAGCACAACCTCCTGCGGCGGCACAACAGCCTGTGCCACCGTAAAGCCGCAGGTGCGGGCGTATTCGTTAATCTTGCTGATGAGCTGCTGCAGCTCGTCCATCTGCAGGCTGCGTCCCTCGTACTCCTTGCAGATGCCGGACAGCTTGCCCTCGCTATCAGGCAGGCTGTAGCCTGTCAGCTTAATTTTGCTCACAAAAAATGCCGGTTGAGCAACTGTTCCTGTGTTACCAGGTTTGTACAGCCCGCCGGCGCCTTCCATGTTTTCCACCTGCTGTTCCTGTTCGCCCGTCCTGTTGTAGGGATGCGTCGTCACAGCCTCCTTGTCAAACGTGGGAATTGGGGAAGCTGCCATTGCCGAACCACCTATCAAGGCACACATGACAGCTGCCGCAGTTAAAAATTTTTCTTTCATTAGCCCTCACTCCATTCATCTAATATCGCAGAACCAAAATAGTTTTAATTAACGGAAAAATATTATCTGTTTTAGGTAATAGGATATCTGTTACGCTTTCAGTTCCGCAACTAACAACCCTTTAGAACACCACAAATCTTTGTCTGTGACTACCGCGCAACGCACCAGCTGTTGCTTTACAATACAACAAACCAGGAACAAATGCTATCTAGCAGGCCACCTCACAAAGACATATGAAAGACACAACTGTCCTTTTAACCATTCTTATAGTATTTTATATCCATACTCTTTTTCTGTCAACATTTCAAGTATAGTTGAAGGCGCAAAATGCAGCGATGCATACGCCAATAACTTAACTTGTAATAAATAAATTGCTTAAAAG
>CAVKMV010000006.1:6769-41651 GCA_963657675.1 Ruminococcus intestinalis | reverse complement strand
AAAAAAAAAAAAAAAAAACAGACTAGCAGAACAATTTCATTTATTAATCGTCAAATGAAGTATACATGAAATTTTTTTAATATTTTTTCTTTAGCTGTCGCCGGGGGCATAAAAAGACCCCGTTAGCTGCTGCCAACGGGGATGGTGGGTTGGTGTTGGGGTTAAAATAATTTTTTAAGCAGCTCTGCATCCGGCGTAGTGTAGTAGGTGCTTTGGTTGGTGAAAATAACAAAGCCTGGCTTGCTGCCAGCAGGCTTTTTGACGTAACGACGCTGCACGCAGTCCACAGGCACATTGCTGCCACCCTGGGCCTTGCTAAAGTAGGCCGCCAGCTGCACTGCCAGCTGCACGTCCTGCGGCCGTGGCTGTGGCAGCTTCGTTTTCAAAACAACGTGCGAGCCGGGGATGTCCTTGGTGTGCAGCCACAGGTCGCGCGGCGCTCCCAATGTAAAGGTGACGTAATCATTTTGCTTATTATTTTTACCAATATATATATCCGTATCCTCGTCCAAGTGAATATGCAGCGGCTGCGACCTTTGCAGCGAGGCAGTCTTCTTCTTTTTGCCAACGGCCTTAAGCAGTCCTGCTGCGAGCATCTCCTGACGGATTTCTTCAATTTCGCTTTTGCTGGCCGCCGTAACGAGCGACGCGTCCAGGCTGGCCAGATAGCGCAACATCTCCTGCGTGGCCTCAAGCTGCAGGCGCACCTCGGTCTGGGCGCGCTTGTATTTATTGTAGCGCTTGTAATAGGCCTGCGCGTTATCGGTCGGCGACAGCACAGGCGACAGGCTGACGGTCACAGGCTGGCCGTCATAAATATTGATAAGCTGCGCGCTGCTTTGCCCCTTCTTGATTTGGTAGATGCTGGCCATGATGGTGTCGGCCAGCATACGCTGGGTTTCGGCATCGTCGGCATGCGCCAGGTCCTTTTGCAGTGCCAGCAGCTTTTTTTGCAGCTTGGCAGTTTCGCTGCTGACGATTTTTTGCAGCTGCTCATGCTGCGGCAGCTGGATTGGCTGCAAACTTACAGCGTAACAGATGGCGCTGTTGATGTCGTCAAAACGGCGCACCTGCATCCCCTGCTCCAAAACCAGCGGTGGCAGCACAAGGATGGTCTTTACCTGGTTAGTGCGGCCGATAAGCGCATATACAGGCTGCGCTGCGTCTGCCGCGTTCAGCGTTTGCTGCAGCTGCGTCAGCACGTCCGCCAGCGCCCTGCAAGAGGCGTTGTCCAAATGCACCTCCTGCGGCAGGATATCGGCAGCGGCCAAAAGCTGCTGCGCCGTGCTTTTGCCTATGCCAGTGGTGGCGCTGATAAACGCCTTGGCAAAGCTGGCAGCAGGCAGGGAGTTGGCAGCCTGCACGATTTGTGCGGGGGCTGTGCGCAAAATATCCAGTCCTGCCTGCGGCGGCGGAGCAACGTACGGCCTGCCCGGCAGGATGCAGCGGTAGCTGCTTTGGGCGGCGCTGATGTGGCGCAGTGCGTCAATTATCACATCGTCCTGCGTAAGAATGATGTTGCTGTTTTTGCCCGTGAGTTCAAAAATCAGCTTTTTGGTGATGATTTTGCCGGCCGCGCCCAAAAGGTCAATTTGTAGCGTAATGATGCGGTCCAGGCCGCTCTGGCTGATTTGAGTGATGCGCCCCTCCTCCAGGTGCTTGCGCAAAAGCATACAAAAGGCAGGCGGCACCTCAGGGTTTTGCGGCAGCTGTGCAGGAATGTACAGTGCGCCGCCGCCACCTCCCATGTCACCCAAAAGGGCGCTGCTGTCATTGGCGCGGCGCAGCAGCAAAAGCAATGAATGTGCGTCCGGCATAAATACTCTATAAATTTTGCTACCCAGCAGCTTGGCGTTAAGCGTGTCTGTGAGCAGCTTTTGGGTGATACCTTCAAGGTTCATAGGAGCTCCTTTCAAACAGGGAATGCGTTCTGCTTTTAATTATACTCCATTTGCGCCTGCTAGTATAGACATTAGCGTTTAATTGACAAAACTGCAAAAATTCAGCTTACAGAACTGTCTAAATCGTGTATAATGGTAATTAAGTAATTAATTATTCCCAGACGAGGTAGCATATGAACGACGATAAGCAAAACACTTCCACAGCCGATAAAATTCTGCAGGCTGCAACCCACCTTTTTGCCCAGGAAAATTTCAGTGCTGTATCCATTAAACAAATCGCAGCCGCCAGTGGCGTCAACAGCGCCCTCATTTCCTATTACTTTGGCGGCAAGAAGAACCTTTACCAGGAAGTCTTGTACACCGAGGCCGATAAATTTTTGCAGCTGCAGGACACCATCCGCCAGAGCGGCGCCTCGCCCCTGGTCAAGCTGCGCAGCTACGTAGACAGCATCGCCAGCATGCAGCAGGCCTGTCCCAACAACATCCACCTCATTTACCGCGAGCTGCTGACGCCCCAGCCCATGTTTGAGGGATACGTAAAAAGCAAGCTGTACCGCATCCACCAATTTATGACCGAGCTGGTGGAGGAGGCCATTGCCTGCGGCGAAATCGTCACCGAAATCAAGGCGACGCATGTGGCCTTCACGCTGGAGGGCATCATCATGTTCTTCTTTTTGATGCAGGGACAGATTGGCAGGCTGGGCAATTTTAAGCAGGGCACCGAGCTCGATTACCTGCTGCAGGCTCTCAACACCTACCTGGCATCGCTCAGCAAAAAATAGCGGTCAGCATATATAATATCTGCCACTAGCAGGAACCGGAAGGCTCCTGCTTTTTTGCTTTGCTTCTTCACAGCTTTGTCGCTTGACGCTCAGGCCGGAAAAAACTATAATTTAAATGAACGATTAAAAACTTTTGCAATATTACTCTATAAGGGAGCTGTTACATTATGCAATACATTTTGCAAAAATTACCCGATAAAAAGAAGCTCATCGCCGGCGTTGCCGCCATTGCCGTGCTGGCAGGCGGCTGGCAGCTTTACCGCAGCATCACCACCAAGCCGCAGGCCGCCAATTACGTGCCTGTGGTGCGCACCCTGACGATAGACACGACGCAGGCAGCAGGGCAAAGCGTGTACCCGGGCGAGGTCAAGGGACGCTACGAAAGCCAGCTGGCGTTTCAGGTAGCAGGCAAAATCACCTCCCGCCTGGTGAACGTGGGCGACAGCGTGCAGGCGGGTCAGGTGCTGATGACGCTTGACCCCAAGGACGTAAACCAAAGCGTGGAATCCGCAAATGCCGCTTTGGCCAGCGCCACTGCCAGCCAAAAGCTGGCGGCCGATAACGCCGCGCGCTACAACAGGCTTTACGCCAGCGGCGCCGTGAGCGAGGCCATCCGCGACCAATACAATACGCAGCTGGAGGCTGCCAACGCCACGCTGCGCCAGGCACAGGCCAACGTCAACGCCAGCGGCAACCAGCTGGAATACACCCGCCTGGTAAGCGACGTTGACGGCGTAGTATCAGCCATCAGCGGCGAAGCCGGCCAGGTCGCCGCCGCAGGCACGCCCATGGTGACCGTGGTGCGCAGCGGCGAGCGTGAAATCCAAATCAACGTCCCCGAAAACGTGCAATTAGCAGTCGGTCAGGCAGCGCAGGTAAGCTTTTGGGCGCTGCCCGATGTGACCGTAGCCGGCAGCATCCGCGAAATCGCCCCCATTGCTGACAGCGTAACGCGCACCTACAGGGTGCGCGTTAGCGTGCCGCAGCTGCCTGCCGCAGCCAAGCTGGGCATGACGGCCAAGGTCAGCCTTGACGGCGCAGGTGCGCAGGGCGAAGGCTTCAGCATTCCTGCCACCGCGCTTTACCAGGTGAACGGCAAAACCCAGGTGTGGCTGGTGCGTGAGGGCAAGGCCGTATTGCAGGACGTGACGGTTGCAGGCTACAGCGGCAACAACGCCGTTATCAAAAGCGGCCTGCAAAAGGACGACGTGCTGATAACAGCAGGCCTGGCCAAGCTGGTGCCAAACCAAAGCGTGCGCCTTTCTGAGGGTGGTGACCAATAATGCAAAAAGAAGACAAGCACCGCGTCAACTGGGCAAGCTGGGCCATCGCCCACCGCCAGCTGGTATACTTTTTTGCCTTTCTGGTGCTCATCATGGGCATCTTTTCCTTCAAATCCCTCGGCCGCAGCGAGGATCCCAGCTTTGCCGTCAAGCAGATGGTGGTTTCGGCCGCCTGGCCCGGTGCCAGCGCCAAGGAGGTGGAAATGCACCTCACCAACGAGCTGGAAAAGCAAATCCAGACGCTGCCGCAGATAGATAAAATCACCAGCTATTCACGCCCGGGCGTGTGCGTTATCACTGTGGCGCTCAAGGACGAGGTCACAGGCAATACTGTGCGCCAGCGCTGGCTGGAGCTGCGCAACATTGTGGAGGATGGCAAAAAGAACCTCCCCACGGGCACGCTGGGACCATATTTTAACGACCGCTTTGACGATGTATACGGCAATATCTACGCCCTGACGGGCGACGGCTTCACCTACGAGGATATGCGCAAATATGCCGAACAGATCAAGCTGGACTTTTATGGCATCAAGGATGTCAAAAAGGTGGAGCTGGTGGGCGTGCAGCCCGAAAAAATCTTTGTGCAGATGCAGACCGACAAGCTGTCGCAGCTGGGACTGGATATCAACAGCATCGCCAGCACCATCAAGGCGCAAACGTCCGTGAACGCCAGCGGTATGATTGAGGCCGACACTGCCAACTCCTACCTGCGCATCACGGGCAGCCCCGACAGCGTTGAAAACATCGCCGCCATTCCCATCAATGCCAACGGCCGCGTCCTCCGCCTGGGCGACATTGCCCAAATCACCCGCGGCTACGTCGATCCGCCCGATACGCTGATGTATTACAACGGCAAGCCTGCCGTGGGCATCGCGCTAAGCATGGAGGAGGGCGGTGACAACATCAAGCTGGGCGAAAACCTGGCCGCCGCTATCGAAAAAATCCAAAAGGAGCTGCCGCTGGGGCTGGAGCTGAACCAGGTCGCCAACCAGCCGGAGGTAGTTAAAAATTCCATCAGCGAATTTTCGGAAAGCCTGTACGAGGCCATCCTCATCGTGCTCGTCGTCAGCCTGATGACCCTGGGACGCCGCAGCGGCTACGTCATTTCCTGCTGCATCCCGCTCATCCTTTTAGGCTCGTTCTGCGCCATGTTCGCCCTAGGAATAGATTTGCACAAAATCTCGCTGGGCGCTTTGGTTGTCTCCCTGGGCATGCTGGTGGATGACGCCATCGTCGTGGTGGAGCTGATGGAGGTAAAAATGTCCGAGGGCATGCCCCGCGCCGAGGCGGCGTCGTATGCCTTCAAGACCTGCGCCTGGCCGCTTTTAGCAGGCACCATCATCACCTGCCTGGGCTTTATGCCTATAGCCTTTTCCAAGGCCAGCGCCTCCGAATTCGCCTACAGCCTTTTCCCCGTAATGACGGTAACGCTCATGCTTTCGTGGCTGGTATCAGCAACGCTGGCTCCTGTTTTGGGTTATGAATGGATCCGCCCCACGGTCATCAAAAAGGAAAGCTATGACAGCGGCTTTTACCGCAGCTTCCGCAGGCTGCTCACCTGGTCGCTGGGGCATCGCGCCATCGTCATCGGCATCACGCTCTTTATGCTGGCGGTTTCGCTCTTTATGCTGCGCTTCGTCAGCCAGGAATTTTTCCCTGCGTCCGTCCGCCCCGAGCTTTTGGTAGAGCTTAACCTGCCGGAGGGCAGCTCCATCAAGACCACGGATGCCGCCGCGCGCAAGCTGACAAACCTCATCAAGGACGATAAGGATTTGGATCACGTTTCCACCTACGTCGGCGAAAGCGCTCCCCGCTTCGTCCTGGTTATCGACCCCGTACAGCCGCGTGACAATTACGCACAGCTGGTAGTGGTCGCCAAGGACGTAGAGGCACGCAAGGCACTGGAGCAGCGCATCAACAAGCTGGCTGCCGAGCAGCTGCCCGAGGCGGTTGTTTATTCGCGCTCCATCCCGCTCGGACCGCCTGCCCCCTATCCTGTCATGATCCGCGTCAGCGGCAATAGCGACGCACAGGTTAAGGAATATGCGCAAAAGGTGCGCCAGGTAATGGCCGCCAACCCTTATATCAACATGACGCGCCTGGACTGGCTGGAGCAGAGCAACGCCGTCAGGCTGACCATTGATAACGACAAGCTGCTGCAAATGGGGCTCACGCGCCAGACAGTGGCCAACGCGCTGCAGGCCCAGGTTTCGGGCTACACCGTAGCCACCTACCTGGAGGGCGACCAGCAGATCGGCATCGTCTTCCGCCTGCAGCCCACTCAGCGCGCCGATATTTCACAGCTGGAAACCATCTCCATCCCCACAAGCAAGGGAGCTGTGCCGCTGTCGCAGATAGCGCACGTGGATTACACCAGCGAGGATAATATGATCTGGCGCCGCAACCTGCGTCCCACCATCACCGTCAACGGCGGTATCGTGGACGGCACCACGGGCAACGACGTCACCAAGCAGGTGTACAACAGTCTGGCAGATCTGCGCAAGGAGCTGCCCGCAGGCATGAGCATAGAGGTAGGCGGCTCGCTGGAGGACAGCAACAAAACACTCAATTATCTGCTGGCACCAGTGCCGCTCATGCTGCTGCTCATCGTCATCCTCATCATGCTGCAGATGCAGGACGTGCGCAAGCTGCTGGTAATTCTGCTCACCGCGCCTATGGGCGTTATCGGCGTCATCTTCGGCCTGCTGCTCTTTAACGCCACCCTGGGCTTTATGGCGGAGCTGGGCATATTGGCGCTTACAGGCACCATCATCCGCAACAGCATGGTGCTGGTGGACCAAATTCAGCAGCACCTTGAAGCAGGCATGGAGCCTGCGCAGGCCGTCATAGAATCGGCCATCGTGCGCTTCCGTCCCATCATGCTGGCAGCCTTCACCACGGTTTTGGGGCTCATCCCCATGTTCGCCAGTCAGTTCTGGAACTCCATGGCCGTGGCCATTGCCTGTGGCCTGACGGGCGCAACGCTGCTGACGCTGGTGGTGCTGCCCGTGCTGTACGCCATCGTGTTTAAGATTAAGGCAGAATAAGCTGCGAAAATTATAAACAAAAATGCCCCCACGCTACACGCGCAGGGGCATTTTATGTTGTACAAGTTGTCAGGTTATAGTAAATTTGTCAAAGCTTATTTCTTTTCGATGAGCTTCAGCGGAGCAGAAACCTTTGCTTCTACCTTTTCGCCCTTAGCAGCCTTTACAGCCACCTCCAGGCCCTGCTGACCCATGATTTCGGGTTGTTGGGCGATGGTTGCACTCATGGTGCCGTTTTCAACAGCCTTTACGCCGTCAGCGGTGCCGTCAAAGCCAACGATGAAGATTTGCTTGCCGGCACTCTTGGCAGCCTCAATAGCACCCAAAGCCATTTCGTCGTTTTGGGCGAAGATAGCCTTAATATCCGGGTTAGCCTGCAGCATGTTTTCTGCTACGGTCAGACCCTTGCTGCGGTCAAATTCCGCAGTCTGCTTAGCAACTACAGCCAGCTTGCTGTCAGCAATCTTGTGGAAGCCCTCGCCACGCTCACGGGAAGCGCTGGCGCCCGGAATGCCCTCCAGCTCGGCAACCTTAACCTTTTCGCCCAGCTTCTTGACGATGTATTCAGCAGCCATTTCGCCGCCCTTTACGTTATCAGAAGCAACCAGGCTGGCAACAGTGCCCTCGTCAGCGCTGCGGTCCAGGCAGATAACAGGAATGTTAGCCTTGTTAGCAGCCTTTACAGAGGTAGAAATTGCAGCAGAATCTACAGGGTTAACCAGCAGTACGCTGATATTTTGCTGCAGCAGGTCAGCAACGTCGTTAGCCTGCTTTGCAGGGTCGTTCTGCGCGTCAACAACCTTCACGTTAACGCCCAGCTCCTTAGCCTTAGCCTCAACGCCTTTAGCCAGGGATACGAAGAACGGGTTGTTTTGGGTGGATACAGAGAAGCCGACAGTGATTTTCTTGTCTGCTGCCTTGCCCTCATCCTTTTTGTCGCTGCCACCGCAGCCAACAATCATCATAGCCATTGCTACGATGCAGGTTAATACCAATAAAATCTTTTTCATTTAATTGCATTTCCTCCTAAAAGTAAAGTCAGAGCTAAGCTGCAAACAGCTCCAGGCTCCTCAGCTTTTTTTGCGGTCCATCAAAACCGCCAGTAAAATTACAATACCCTTGACAACTTGTTGGTAAAAGCTGGAAACGTTTAAGATATTCAGGCCATTGTTTAGCGTGCCGATAATCAGCGCGCCGACAATGGTGCCCACAATGCGGCCCTTGCCGCCGGAAAGGCTGGTGCCGCCCAAAACTACGGCAGCAATGGCGTCCAGCTCATAGCCAGTGCCAGCGGTAGGCTGCGCGCTGTTCAAGCGGCTGGTAAGGATGGCGCCTGCCATACCACACAAAAAGCCGGTAACGGTGTAGGCAAAAATTTTAATGCGGTTAATTTTGATGCCGGCGATGAAGGAAACCTTCTCGTTGCCGCCTACGGCATAAGTTTTGCGTCCCAGCGGCGTTTTGTTCAAAACGAACCACAAGATAAAGAACATAATCAGCATCATCACGGCCGGAACAGGCAGTCCTGCTACATAGCCCTGACCAAATTCCAGAAAGGCTTCGTTTTCAGTCAGGCCGCTGATGGGGTTGCCGTTGGTATATACCAGGGTCAGACCGCGGAAAATCGTCATCGTGGCGAGGGTAGCGATAAAGGGTGCCACCTTGCCGTAGGTGATAACCAGACCGTTGACGCTGCCCAGCACGGCGCCGATGAGGCAGGCCAGCACGATACCGAAGATCGGGTCCATGCCGCCCTTGATGAAGCTGCCCATGAGCGCGCTGGATAATGCCAGGATACTGCCAACGGACAGGTCAATGCCGCCTGTGAGGATGACGAAGGTCATACCAAAGGAAATCAAGGCGTTGATGGAAACCTGACGCAGCAGGTTCTTCAGGTTGCTGGGGTCGATAAAGCTGCTGTTAAGGCAGGAAATGACCGCAAACAACAGCACCAGTCCGATTACCGAACCGGATTTTTTTAACATTGCTTTTACATTCATTCTGCTTATTGCCCTCCCGTTGCAAGCATCATTATTTTTTCCTGATCGGCCTCATCGTGCAGCAGCTCGCCGGCGATGCGTCCCTCATGCACGACCATGATGCGGTCGCTCATGCCCAGCACCTCGGGCAGCTCCGATGAAACCATGATGATAGAAACACCGCTTGCAGTAAGCTCGTTCATCAGCTCATATATATCGCGTTTTGCACCTACGTCGATACCACGGGTAGGCTCATCCATAATAATAACCTCAGGGTTCATGCCAATCCACTTGGCAATAACCACCTTCTGCTGGTTGCCGCCCGAAAGCGCACCTGCCTCCAAATCCAGGTCACTGGCCTTTACGCCCAGCTTACTGGCCATTTTGTTAGCAAACTCACTCAACCTGCTGAAGTTGATAACACTGTTTTTGGCAAAGCTGTCCACGCTTGGCAGCGCAATATTGCGCAGGATGGAAAAGTCCAGAATCAGACCCTCTGTCTTGCGGTTTTCGGTGACGAAGGCCATGCCTGCCTTGATGGCATCCTCAGGCTTAGTAATAGACAGGGGGCTGCCCTTGAATACCAGCTCGCCTGCAGCGTGCGGGTCCACACCAAAGACGGCGCGCATGATTTCGGTACGTCCGCTGCCCATCAGGCCGGCAAAGCCCAAAATCTCACCCTTGCGCAGGTTAAAGCTTATATCCTTAAAGACGCCCGGCTGGCTGAAGCCATTAACCTCCAGCACCACCTCTCCCGGCTTATTAGGCCTGTCGGGATAAAATTCGGTGATGGAGCGTCCGACCATGTCGCGCACAATCTGCTCCATGCTGTATTCAGCAACAGGCTTGGTCGCAACGGATACGCCATCGCGCATCACGGTGATGCTGTCGCAGTTATTGGCAACCTCTTCCATACGGTGGGAGATGTAAACCATG
This sequence comes from Ruminococcus intestinalis, assembly GCA_963657675.1. Taxonomy (GTDB): domain Bacteria; phylum Bacillota; class Negativicutes; order Acidaminococcales; family Acidaminococcaceae; genus Phascolarctobacterium_A. The sequence continues at coordinate 31,723 of CAVKMV010000006.1, read as the reverse complement.
GCCACACCGCGCTTTTTGAGGGAGCGCATAACTTCGAACAGCTTTTCTGTTTCCCTTTCAGTGAGCGCCGCCGTCGGCTCGTCCATAATTACAACCTTGGCATCCACCAAAAGGTTGCGCACGATTTCTGTCATCTGCTGCTGACCGACGGAGCATTCGCCTGCTTCGGCATCCAGCGGCAGTTCAATTTCAATCTCGCGGCATTTTTCCTCTGCCAGCGCGCGCATCGCCTTAAAATCCAATATACCCAGGCTGCTGGTAATGCTGTGCATCATAAACAGGTTTTCCAATATGCTCAGGTTCGGCCAGATATTCAGCTCCTGATGAATGAAGGCAATGCCATTGGCTTCGGCCTCCAGCGGATTCTTAAAGCTGACCTCCCTGCCATCTACGAAAATCTGTCCCTTATCCTGCTTATGGATACCTGTCAGGATGTTCATAAGCGTAGATTTACCAGCACCGTTTTCACCCATCAGGGCATGCACCTCGCCGCTTTTGAGCTTGAGGTTTACGCCCTTGAGCACCTCGTTAGAGCCAAAGGCCTTATGGATATTTTTTAACTCAATCTCCATACTTGTCCTACCTTTTGCTAATTTTTAGAAGAAAACATTGCTGTGCAAAATCACGTTGGCAAAGGGAGTGATTTCGCCGGTGCGGATAACGCATTTAGCATTTTTCGTTGCCTGCTTAAAGGCCTCGTGATCCACATCCATAATCCATTCCTCGCTGGGGAACAGCTTTTTCATTGCGTCATAAACTACAGGATTTTTCTCCTGCATTTCGCCGGCAATTTCTACCTTTTCAATCACCATATTCTTGGCAACTTCCTCTACGACCTCCAAAAAGGACGGCGTACCAGGCTTCAGTGCCAGGTCAATCTTTTGCACGCCTTCAGGAACAGGCAGGCCGCAGTCGCCGATAACGATGGTATCAGTGTGGCCCAGGTCAGCCAGCACCTTAGCAATGGCACTGTTTAACATTCCACCCTTTTGCATTATTTTAGCATCTCCTCTACTTCGTTTAAGTATGGCATACCACCCTGTGCGCCCAGCTTCTGGATGGAAAGGGCGGCGGCAGCATTAGCAAAGCTGATGCTTTCCTCCATGGATTTGCCATTAGCACGGGCTACGGCAAAGGCACCGTTAAAGGTGTCGCCTGCACCCGTAGTGTCTACAGGTTTAACCTTAAAGCCAAGTACAGTAATAACCTGACCGCGTTCTGCGTAGGCCACGCCCTTGCTGCCAAGGGTCATAATCACCTTGCCCTGGTTCTGGTCCAGGATATCGGCCTTGCCCTTGCCGGCGAAAAGCGTCGCTGCCTCATGCTCGTTGGGCGTGAGGTAGGTCACCTTGTCCAAAAGCTCCTGCGGCACAGGGGCCACCGGCGCAGGGTTGAGCAGCACAGGTACACCCTGCGCCGCGCATTTTTCTATAACATAGGCGTTGGTGGCAGCAGGAATTTCGTGCTGCAGAAGCACCATATCTGCCTTGCTGATGGCCTCCCACGCTTCATCAACCAACGCAGGTGATACCAAATCGTTGGCCGCCTTGATAACAATAATGGTATTATCGTCCTCGGCTACTGTAATATGGGCAGTACCGCTGTTTTCCCCAGGCAGTACCTTTACATAGGTGGCATCAACATTGTTATCCTGCAATGCCTGCAATACCAGCTGACCGTAAACATCATCACCAATACAGCCAACCATCATTACGTCCGCACCCAGACGGGCAGCAGCAACAGCCTGGTTCGCACCCTTGCCACCGGGCGAAACCGTCAGACGGTTGCCAAAAATAGTCTCGCCGGGATGCGCCCAGCGATCACATTCTACGGTAATATCGATATTACAACTACCGATTACGACAATTTTTGCCATCTTTAAAACCTCGTTTATAAAATTTATCCTAGCATCCTTAACAGGGTAGCATATCGCTCATCAATCAGACTTGGCTGCAGCAAATCCTCCAAAAAGCGCGCCTGCTTGCGGCTGGTTTTGGGTCTTGTCTGCTGCCAGTAGCTGATAGCGAGCTGCAATAAAAGCTGTAGCTCGCGCTTTTTTCGCACATCTTCTCCCGCAAGCTGCCAAAAACAGCTGTACCACTGACGGAAGATCTCCATATCCTCGGTCATAGCCATGCGCGAGGCATTAGCCACAAGGCTGCGCATATGGCGCAACAAAAGCTGCAGCCACGCCGCCTGCTCTGCTACGCTTGGGGCGTTGCGTAAGCGGCGCAAAAGCAGACGGTACAAAGCCGCCAGCTCCGCATAGGCATCGCAGGCCCTGACGAAGCCATCCCAGCCTGCATGAACCACGAAATGCAGCTCCAGCTGCAAAAGCCAGCGGCTCCACAGCTGTCTGTCGTGCTGCTTTAGCAGCCAGCGCAATGCCTCACGCAGCAAAAAGGCTGCCTGCTCACGCCAGCCGCGGCGCGCCATGCGCGCCGCCAGGCTCAGCCATTCGCACCAAAAAGCATCCAGCACCTTGGGCTCTGCACCCGTGCGCAGCCAGCGCCGCAGCAATTGTGCCAAGGCAGGCTGCGCTGCACGCTGACGCCTGTCAGTAACGCCAAAGGCCAGCCTTTGCAGAAAGACTGCCAGCTGCGCGCTCATAGCGCTCTGAGCTGCCAGCTGCCCAAGCCGCGGCCGCGCTTCATCCAGCCAATCGGCGAAAAGCGCGTATTCCTGCCTACGCAGCGCCAATAGCAGGCAGTCGCCAAGGTCCTGCAAAGCGTCTGCCTCACCGCCAGCAGCTACAAGGCTGCTAAAGGCAGCGCGTGCGTCCTGCTGCCTGCCCTGGCGCACAGCCACGCAGGCAGCCAATACCATTTCTGTATCCATTACAGGTTAATATCGCCCTCGTACACAGCACCCGAAACCGGGTCCACCGTCACCAGCTGGCCATCGGCCAGGGCTGCTGTTGCCCTGCTTGCACCCACGATAACCGGCAGGCCGCAGGTTACGGCGACAATAGCGGTGGAAGACGTCAGGCCGCCCTCCTCGGCGATAATCGCTGCTGCCTTGGCGGCAGCAAACGGAACATATTCATCATTGAGCACATCCACAACCAGGATGTCACCATTTTGCAGCTTATCCTTAAAGTCGGCAGCAGTTTTGGCTACGCAGATGTGACCGCTCACGGCCTTGCTGCCAATACCCGTACCACTAATCAGCCTATTACCCACAGTAACCACCTTTATCAGATTCGTGCTGCCAGGAGTGCCCACGGGTACGCCGGCAGTGATGACGACAGAAGCACCGTCCTTAATCGCTCCATGCCGCAGGGCACATTGCAGGGACAGCTCAATCATTTCATCTGTATTTACAGAATATGGGCCCAACAGTGGCTGCACACCCCAATAAAGCTGCATAGCGCGTACCCGCTGCGGCAGACGCGAAACTGCCACGACAGTGCATTGTGGCTTATATTTAGCAATCATGCGCGCCGTAAAGCCCGATTCCGTTATTGTCAAAATAGTATCAGCCTTTATTTCCTGGGCAATCTGCACCGTAGCGTGGCTGATAGCATCTGTGGAATGGATGCGCTCGCTGATGCCCTTCTTTTGGAAGATGCTGACATAATCCAGGGCGTTTTCCGTACGCACGGCAATCTTGGCCATCGTCTGCACCGCCTCGAGCGGATATTTGCCGCTGGCAGTTTCGCCGCTGAGCATGATGACGTCGCTACCGTCAAAAATAGAGTTGGCAACATCGCTGGCCTCGGCACGGGTAGCGCGGTAGCTGTTAATCATGCTTTCGAGCATCTGCGTTGCGGTAACAACCGGCTTACCGGCCTTGTTGCAGCGGGCGATGATGTCCTTCTGCACCAGCGGTACGTCCTCGGTAGGAATTTCTACGCCCAAATCGCCGCGGGCAACCATCACGCCGTCAGACACGCTGATAATTTCATCAATGTGCTGCACGCCGGCCTCGTTTTCAATTTTGGAGATAATCCCGATAGAAGAGCCTGCGGCCTCCAGCACCTTACGGATAGCGATAACATCGTCTGCCTTCTGTACGAAGGAGGCAGCAATGTAATCCATATCATGCTCAGCCGCGAACAAAATATCTGCTTTATCCTGCTCGGACAAGAAGGGCAGCTGCAGCTCTATGCCAGGGCAGGCCACACGCTTGCGCGAGCTGAGCTCACCGCCATTGACCACCTTGGTGTAGATTTTACTGCCTTCGATTTTTGTCACCTCTAAGGACAACAAGCCGTCTGCCAGCAAAATACTGCTGCCAACCTGCACCTCGGCAGGCAGGCCTGCATAATTAACGTGCGCCATATGCTCGTCGCCCAGATAGTCATCCGTAGTCAGACAAAAATCATCACCCTCATTCAGGTATATCTTGTCATTAGCGAACAAGCCCAAGCGCATTTCCGGACCCTTGGTATCTGCAATCGTAGCAATAACCTTACCGGCCTTCTGCGCTGCCTGGCGCACCAGCTCCAGCCTTTTGGCATGGTCCTGGTGGTTGCCATGCGAAAAGTTGAAGCGTGCCAAATCCATGCCGGCCTGCATCATTTTTTGCAGCAGCTCTACGTTATCAGTGCTTGGACCCATCGTACAGATAATTTTTGTTTTCTTCATCAGGATCGCGCCTCCTCAGTACTGAAATTTACTCTCGCACAAAACCTCATAGGCATCCTCTGCCTCGGACACAGGTATGCAGATTTCAAAGGCCTTGTTATGCTTGCCGCCCGCGCTCTTGGTCTGCACCAAAAAGCCGTTTTCCGTAAGCAGCTGCTTGATTTTTTGCGCCTGCTCCTCGCTGTGGGCAATATAGATTGTTTTCCACATACTCGCTGCCTCCTGCCAAATCAGGTATCTGCGTCCTTATTCTTTATATGCTTTGATTTTTTCAATCAGCTTCGGCAAAATTACGTTAACATCACCGACGATGCCATAATGGGCAACGGTGAAGATCGGTGCATCCGCATCCTTGTTGATAGCGATGATGATATCGCTGTCCTTCATACCGGAAATGTGCTGGATGGCACCGCTGATGCCGCAGGCAAAATAAATATGCGGCGTCACGGATTTGCCGGACTGGCCCACCTGCTGGGAGTGTGTCAGCCAGCCCTCGTCGATGGCTGCACGGGTGCCTGCTACGGCACTGTTTTCAAACAGGGCTGCCAGCTGCTCCAGCACGTCAAATTTTTCCTTGCTGCCAAAGCCGCGGCCACCGGCAGCAATCATATCAGCCTCGTCAATCTTGACAGCGTTTTCGCTGCTCAATGCTTCCTTCTTTACCAGCTCCACATGGCTTACAGCACCTGCCTCCGGAGTGAAGGCAATAACCTCGCCTATGCGGCCGGCATCTGCCTCCAACGGCTTGAAAACCTTGGGGCGTACGGTACCCATCTGCGGACGGTGTGCGTCACAGACGATGGTGGCCATAATGTTGCCGCCAAGTGCGGGGCGGGTCCAGGCAACCAGCTTTTCTTCGGTAACGTCCAGGCCGGTGCAGTCAGCGCACAGGCCGGTATGCAGACGTGCAGCGATACGCGGTGCCAGGTCGCGGCCGTTATCGGTGGCGCCGAACATTACGGAAGCAGGGTCATATTTTTTCACCAGCTGGCAGATAGCGTCAGTATACAGCTCGGTATCATATTCAGCATATTTTGCATCCTCAATAACATAAACAACATCCGCACCGCCGGCAATCAGCTGCTGCGGCAGCCCGCCTGCAGCACCTGCCAAAAGCACAGCACAGCATTTTTCTTCCAGCTTGGCAGCAAGCTCCTTGGCCTCTCCCAAAAGCTCAAAGGTCACATTCATCAGCTGACCATTTTCCTGTTCAGCAATAACCCACATATTTACACACTCCTATTCGTTCTTATCATTTGCGTTATTATCCATAGTAATCGCTGCCTGCGGACATTCACGCACGCAGGCACCACAGCACAGGCACTGCTCCGCGTCAATCTGCGCCCTGCCCTGCGGCATGGCTATCGCCCCCACGGGGCACACGGCTACACATTCCTCGCAGCCCCAGCACAGGCCGCGGTTCACTACTATAGACATCATTCACCTCAATGGCTGATTACTTCTGCCTCAACCAGCTTTGCAAACAGCAGGTCCACTGCCTTATCCGCATCCTCTTCGGTAATAATTTCGCCCTTAACCTCAGGCGGTACAGGGGTAAAGGCCTTTTTAACCTTAGTCGGGGAGCCCTTCAGGCCGATGAGCGCAGGATCAATAGCGATATCGCTGACGGTGAGGGTAGGAATCTGTGCCTTGCGGGCCTTCATCTTACCCTTGATGCTGGCAAAGCGCGGCTCCTTTTCAGATTTGGTTACGGTAACCAAAAGCGGTGCGGCACAGGCCAGGGTGAACTGGTAGTTTTCGTTTTCACGGACAACGACGAATTTGCCGTCAGCATAGCTCAGTGCCAAGGCGCCGGTGATTTGCGGAATTCCCAGATGCTCGGCAATTTCGGGGCCAACCTGCGCGGTGTCGCCGTCAACAGCCTGCTTGCCGCACAAAACCAGATCAAACTCACCCAGATGCTTAATTGCTGCGGCCAATGCCAGACTGGTGGCCAGGGTATCGCTGCCGCCCAGGGCGCGGTCGCTCAAGAGCACGCCCTCGTCGGCACCCATAGCAATAGCTTCCTTCAAAATATCGGTTGCCTGCGGCAGACCCATGGTGAGCACAGTAACCTTAGCGCCCTCCTTGTCCTTCAGGCCCAGCGCAACCTCCAATGCCTGTTGGTCATAGGGATTCATAATATTTTCTACACCCGTACGGTCCAAGGTATTGGTTTCGCGGTTAAATTTAACTTTTGCCGTATCCGGCACTTGTTTAAGACAAACGAGAATATTCATTTGCTACCTCCTTAGCTTATTCCAGAAGCTGTGACGCAGACCACAGCCTCAGTTTTTTATACATTCTTCCTTCTATTGTAACATTATTACACTTGTACTTGCAAGACAATCATGTAAGTTTATGAAAAATAGCTCAATTATTGGCGTCTTAGCCTGCCTTGTGCCGCTTATACGACAAACTACATTTTATAAAGACAGCCCTCTCCCAAAATCTTGACGACGTCCTCAGCAAAGCCCGGCGCTTCGCTGTTCACCCAAAAGTTGGGCGTTGTCTTGATCACCTTGCGCGAGCCCATCAGATGCAGATAAACAACGTCCTCGCCCTTATATTTAGCAAAAAGCTGCATCAGCTCACGCTGCACCAGCGGATTTTCCAAATACGCCGCCACGCGCAGGCGCACCTCCACTGGCTCCCTGCTCGAAAGCGTCTGCACGCTGAGCGCGATGATTTTGCTTTCGCGCTCGTCCACGTTAAAGCGTCCCTCTATCGCCACCACATTGTCCTCAAAAATATCCCTGACGCAGGTGTGATAGGTCTTGGGGAAGGCAATAACGGGAAAACGGCCGCTGAAGTCCTCCAGCGTCAGCACCGCCATGGTGTCGCCCTTTTTGGTGTTTTTTATATTGCAGGCTGCAATAATCCCCGCTACGCGCACCAGCTGCCCATCTGCCACCTGGGTTTCACCCATAAACTGGTGCAGGGACATAAAGCGCCGCAGCACCCTTTTATATTCACTGAGCGGATGGTCGGTAACATAAAAGCCGATGATTTCCTTTTCGTTCTGCAAAATTACCTGCTTGGGGAACTCCTTAAGCTGCGGCAGCACAATTTCCGGCATGCCAAAGCTCTGGTCATCGCCAAAAAGGCCCAGCTGGCCGTTAGCACGGTCACGCTGGCAGACAGAACCCAAATCGGCGGCCTGGTCCAAAATCGCCAGCAGCTGCGACCTTTTAGCCCCAAAGGAATCCATAGCACCGCATTTGATAAGGTTTTCTATAACGCGCTTGTTGACGACGCGCATATTGACGCGACAGCAAAAATCCGTCAGGCTCTTAAACCCGCCGCCCTCGCCGCGAGCTGCTATGATGGCCTCAACGGCGGCATCACCGGTGTTTTTTATACCGGCAAGGCCAAAGCGGATGGAGTTATTTTGGTGCACCGTAAAATCGTGGCCGCTTTCGTTAACATCCGGCGGCAGGATATTGATGCCGTCATTTTTGCAGACCGAAATATACCAGCTTACCTTGTCGCTGTCACCGATTACGCTGTTTAAGAAGGCTGCATAATACTGCGCCCGCCAGTGCGCCTTTAAATAGGCTGTTTCATAGGCCACCAGCGCATAGGCCACCGAGTGCGACTTGTTAAAGCCATAGCCGGCAAAGTGCTGCAAAAGCGAAAAGATTTCGTCGCTCAGGCTTTCGGGAATGTCATGCAGGCGCTTGGCGCCGTCAATGAACGACTGACGCATAGAATCCAGCTCCTTGGCCTTCTTTTTGCCCATAGCGCGACGCAAAATATCAGCCTGACCCAGCGTAAAGCCTGCCAAAGCGGAGGTTATCTGCATAACCTGCTCCTGGTACAAAATTACGCCATATGTATCCTGCAAAATCGGCTCCATCAGTGGGTGCAGCACCTTCGCCGTACGTCTGCCGTGGCGGCCGGCGATAAAGTCCTCGGCCATGCCTGTGCCCAGGGGGCCGGGGCGGTACAGCGCCACCAGCGGGATCAAATCCTCAAAGCTTTCGGGTGCAAGCTCCACCAGCAGCTTAGTGATGCCTGCCGATTCCAGCTGAAAAACGCAGGCCGTCTCACCACGTCGCAGCATGGCGCAGGTAGCCTCATCCGCCAGGGGGATGTTATCAATATCCACCACCTCGCCCGTCGTCTCACGGATAAAGCGGATGCAATCACCAATGACCGTCAACGTACGCAGACCCAGAAAGTCCATCTTCAACAGACCCAGCTCTTCCACCTTGTTTTTGTCATATTGGGTGATGACGCCGCCCTCACTGCCCTGCTGCAGCGGCACATAATCCTTGAGGTCGCGCGGTGCGATGATGACGCCTGCCGCGTGCGTGCCTGCGTTGCGGGGCAGGCCCTCCACGCTTTCGGCCAAATCTATCAGCTGCTTCACCTCCGGCCGTGTATCGTAGGCCTGACGGAAGTCCTTGCTCTGCAGCAGCGCCTTTTCCAGCGTAATCCCCAGCTCGCGCGGAATCAGCCTGGCGATTTCGTCCACAGCGCCATAGCTCATGCCCAGCGCCTTGCCCACGTCACGCACCGCTGCCCGCGCCTGCAGCGTACCAAAGGTAATAATCTGCGCCACACGCTCCTGCCCGTAGCGGCGCACAACGTAATCAAGCACCTGATTGCGCTTGACGTAACAAAAATCCGTATCAATATCAGGCATGCTCACGCGTTCGGGGTTCAAAAAGCGTTCAAACAGCAAATTATAGCGCAGCGGCTCAATATTCGTGATGCGCAACAGGTAGGCAACAATGCTGCCCGCCGCGCTGCCACGCCCCGGGCCGACAGGGATATCATGCTCACGACAGTAGTTGATAAAATCCCAGACGATCAAAAAGTAGCAGGCGTAGCCCATGGTGTTGATGATGTCCAGCTCAAAATCCAGGCGCTTGCGTACACGCTCATCAACCACCTCGTAACGCACAGGCAGCGCCTGCTCGCACAAATGGCGCAGGTAGCTCACGGCGTCGTAGCCCTCAGGCACAGGGAATTCAGGCAGCAGCAGATGGCCAAACTCCATACTTACATTGCAACGGTCGGCAATTTTATTAGTGTTTTCCAGCGCCTCGGGGCAGTCGGCAAAAAGCTGCGCCATCTCGTCATAGCTCTTCAGGTAAAAGCTGTCGTTCGGAAAGCGCATCCTGTCAGGGTCGTCCACACTGCTGGTCGTCTGGATACACAGCAAAATATCCTGCGCCGCGGCATCCTTACGCTGCACGTAATGCAAATCGTTGGTCGCCACAAGACCCAGGTCAAATTCCCGTGCCAGCTGCTTTAAGGCCGCACTGACCTTATGCTCCTGCTCCATATCGTGGTCCTGGATTTCTAAAAAGTAATTATCCTTACCAAAAATATCTATGTATTCGCTGATGCAACGGCGTGCCCCCTCCAGGTTGTCCTGCAGGATTAAAACCGGTAGCTCGCCCGCGATGCAGGCACTCAGGCAGATAATGCCCTCATGGTAGGTGCGCAGCACATCCTTGTCCACGCGCGGCTTGTAATAAAAGCCCTCCAGCTGGCCAATGCTGACTATCTTCATTAAGTTGTGATAACCGATGTCGTTTTCGGCCAGCAAAATCAAATGGTACATCCCACGGTTGTTCTTTTCCAGATGCGAGCCGCTAGCAAGGTACACCTCACAGCCAAGTATAGGCTTGATGCCTGCCTTGGTGCATTCCTGATAAAATTCCACCGCGCCGTACATAACGCCGTGGTCGGTAATCGCCAGGCTGTCCATGCCCAGCTCCTTGGCGTAGTCTACAAGCTCAGGAATTTTGGAGGCACCATCTAGCAGGCTATATTCTGTATGCACATGTAAATGGGTAAAGCGCTTAGTCATGTTATTCCTCTTTTTCTGATATAATATATTTTTTCATTTTATTCACCTTTTCTGCCCCAGGCCAGGCCGATGAGCAAAAAGAAAAGGTTGTAGCACAGGGCAGGCAGCAGGCTGCTGCCCTGCCAGGGACTGATATACTTCCAAAAAACAGCAGCAAAAATGCCTGCTCCCATGGCCGCCACTCCCATTGAGGCGCGCACCCGTCCGGGAAAGAAGACACAGAACGTCAGTGGCAAAAAAATGCCGCTGCCACGCAGGGCCATAGACAGATAGTTCCATTCCAGCACCGAAGAATCCAAATGAAAGAAAACAAACACCATAGCGATGGTGCTGACGGCCAGCACGCTCAAGCGGCACGTCCACAGCTGCGCCCTGGCCGAAGCTGTGCGCCAGATGCTGCCTATCACATCCCGTGAAAGCATGGTGCCGATGCCAAGCGTCAGGCCTGCAATCGAGCCCAATGCCGAAATCAGCACAGCGGCAAGGCCAATGCCGCCAAGCCAAGGCGGCAGATAGGTTGCCAAGTACAAGGGCAGCGCGTCAATAGAATTGATTTGGGGATGATAGACATGCATAAACATGCCAATCATCACGGACGGCAGTCCCACAGGAATCACTACCAAGGCGGCCGCGGCGCAGCCTGCCGCGGCCGTTTTGCTGTCGCGCGCCGAAAAAATTGCCTGCACATAGGTCTGTGTTGAAATGACCCCCACAAGCATCGAGCCCAGGCTCACCAAACCGTCCTCCACCCCGCGCCCGAAAAGGCTGAACCAGGGAAAGGGAGCAAAATGCTGCTGCAAGCCCTGCCAGGCGCCCATATCACAATAGGCCAGCACACCGCCGACAAAAATACTGGCAAAAATCAACAGTATTTTCAAAATACCGGCCAGGCCGCTGCTGCTGAGACCGCCAAAGAAAACAAGGGCTGCCACAATCACAATAACCAGCACCGCCGCCACGGGCAGCTGCACGCCAAAGATGCCTGCAACCAGATGCAGGGCCGTGAGCGTGCTGGCAACAACGCTGAAGAAGATGCCCGCACAGGCCGAGGCCGTCGCCAGGTAGCCTGCACCCCTGCCGTACGACGTAACCAAAAACTCCGCAATCGTCGTCAGGGCGCTGCGGCGCAGGGACGCAGCATAAAATGCTGCCATCAGCAAAAGGGCGATGCCGCTGCCAAGCGTGAACCACCAGGCCGTTAGCCCCAGCTTAAAGCCCAGCTGCGCCGTGCCCACGGTGGCAGCACCGCCGACGATAGTGCCGATAATGGCGCCAGCCACCATACCTGCGCCTGCACTGCGTCCGCCTACATTATAATCATCTGCTGATTTCACCCTGCGTGCTGCAATGATTCCCGGCAAAACTGTAAGCAGCAGGGTTAAAACCATACTGATTAAGTGCACCCTAGTAAGCTGCATCCACTCACTCCCCCATACAAGCATCCATATACCCTTTATAGATATAATTTGTGCTCTTATTATACCACTTATAGTGCAAACGGCAAAACTGCGTCATGCGGATATTTTTCATCAGCCTTACAGGCGTTACATATGCTTATTCTGCAACTATTTTTACACAAATCATTTGTGACTTTTCTTGCATACGTAGTGCTTTTTGAGTATAATATTGTTTATACAGTATTGTATTTAGTGTATGCTTTTTTGGAGGAAAACTATGAGCCGTTTAAGAATTGCAACCCCCGACCAGGCGCAGCTTACGGTTGAACGCCTGTATAAGGATTTGGAGCGACACATCATCGCCAGCCCCCCTGGACTGTGCCCTGTTGATTTGCAGCTGTCGTTCCTCAAGGTATGCCACGCCCAGACCTGTGGCAAATGTGTTCCCTGCCGCGTCGGCCTGGCGCAGCTGCAGCACCTTATGGAGGAGGTGCTGGATGGCAAGGCTGATATGCACACCCTGGATTTGATTGAGGGCACGGCGCAAAACATTGCCAACAGCGCTGACTGCGCCATTGGCTTTGAGGCAGCCAAGATGGTCCTTGCAGGCCTTGAGGGCTTCCGCGAGGATTATATCAATCACATCAAAAAGGGCAAATGCTCTATCAACGTACATAATTCCATCCCCTGCGTGGCCCTGTGCCCGGCGCAGGTAGATATTCCCGGTTATATCGCGCTTGTCGGCGCAGGACGCTATGCTGACGCCGTCAAGCTCATCCGCAAGGATAATCCCTTCCCGACGGCCTGCGCCCTCATCTGCGAGCATCCGTGCGAAGCACGCTGCCGCCGCAGCATGATTGACGCACCCATCAATATCCGCGGCCTGAAGCGCATGGCTGTGGACAACGCCCCTGCGGACGTTGTGCCCGTGCCTGCCAAGCAGGCCGCCACCGGCAAGCGCATCGCCATCATCGGCGGCGGCCCCAGCGGTCTTTCGGCAGCCTATTATTTGGAGCTTATGGGTCACCACAGCGTTGTCTTTGAGGAAAAAAGCAAGCTTGGCGGTATGCTGCGCTACGGCATCCCTTCCTACCGCTTCCCGCGCGAGCGTCTGCAGCAGGATATTGACGCCATCCTTTCTACAGGCGTAGAGGTGCACAGAAACAGCAGAATCGGCAACGGCGAGGGCGAAATTCCCTTCGAAAAGCTGCGCGAGGACTTTGACGCAGTTTATATCGCCATCGGTGCGCACACTGACAAAAAAATCGGCATTGACGGTGAAAACTCGCAGGGCGTTATCAGCGCGGTAGAAATGCTGCGCAACATCGGCGAGGAAAAAATGCCGGACTTTAAGGATAAAACCGTCGTTGTTATCGGCGGCGGCAACGTGGCCATGGACTGCACCCGCAGCTCCATCCGCCTAGGTGCGAAAAAGGTTATCATCGCCTACCGCCGCCGTCAGGACGACATGACGGCGCTGCCCGAGGAGATTGAAGGAGCAATCGCCGAGGGTGCGGAGCTGTACGGTCTCAAATCACCGCACCACATCGAGGCTGACGCAAGCGGTAAGGTTGCCGCCCTGTGGGTGGAGCCGCAGATTATCGGTCCCATTGACGCCTGGGGACGTGCGCGCCCCATCCACGCCGACGTGGAGCTGGAGCGCATCCCCTGCGATGTCATCGTTGTAGCTATCGGCCAGGGCATCGAGCTGCGTCCCTTCGAGGAGGCAGGCATCAAAATCAAGCGCGGTACCATCAGCGCCCTCTCCAGCAGCGAGCTGGCCAACAATGAGGGTGTTTTTGCCGGCGGCGACTGCGTAACCGGTCCTGCCACCGTTATCCGTGCTATCGCTGCAGGCAAGGTTGCCGCAGCCAACATAGATGAATACCTGGGCTACGAGCACATTATTTCCTGCGACGTAGTCATTCCTGACCCTGCCATCGACGACAAGCGTCCCTGCGGACGTATCCAGATGCACGAGACCGAAGCCGGCGAGCGCAAGGGAACCTTCGCTCCCATCGAATGCGGCATGACGAAGCAGGAGGCCTGCCAGGAGGCAGGTCGCTGCCTGCGCTGCGACAAATTTGGTTTTAGTACACTCAAAGGAGGCAGAACCTTAAAATGGTAAACCTGACAATTGACGGACAAAAAGTATCCGTACCGCAAGGAACAACTATTATGCAGGCTGCTGCCACCATCGGCATCGAAATTCCGCGCCTGTGCTATCTTAAGGACATCAACGAAATCAGCGCCTGCAAGGTGTGCGTTGTCGAAATCCAAGGGCAGAACCGCGTAGTGACTGCCTGCACCACGCCTGTACAGGATGGCCTTGTAGTCTACACCAATTCGCCCAAGGCACGCAGCGTGCGTCGCACCAACGTAGAGCTGATTTTGTCACAGCACGACTGCCTGTGCGCCACCTGCGTACGCAGCGGCAACTGCAGCCTGCAAAAGCTTTCCAACGATTTGGGCATTTATGATATTCCCTACGAACGCGATGTTGTGGACACTCCCTGGAACCAGGATTTCCCGCTCATCCGCGATTCCAAAAAATGCATCAAATGCATGCGCTGCGTGCAGGTGTGCGATAAAATCCAGGGACTGCACATCTGGGACGTGCAAAACACCGGCGCGCGTACCACTGTGGACGTTGCCAACAACGTCGCTATCGAAGACAGCGACTGCTGCCTGTGCGGCCAGTGCATCACCCACTGTCCTGTAGGCGCGCTGAAGGAACGCAACGACGTCCCCAAAATTTATGACGTATTAGCTGACCCTGCCAAGGTCACCGTAGTACAGGTGGCCCCCGCAGTGCGCACCGCCTGGGCCGAGGCCTTCAACCTGCCGCCTGAGCTGGCAACCGAAGGACGTATGGTAGCAGCACTCAAAAAGGTTGGCTTTGACTATGTCTTTGACACCTGCTATGCTGCCGACGTCACCATCATGGAGGAAGCAAGTGAGCTTTTGGAGCATCTGGCCAAGCCTAAGGAGCACAGCTGGCCTATGTTCACCTCCTGCTGCCCCGGCTGGGTGGCCTTCGTCAATAAAAAATATCCGCGCTTCGTCGGCAACCTGTCTACCACCAAATCACCGCAGCAGATTTTCGGTGCGCTCACCAAATCCTATTTTGCCCAGCGCAAGGGCCTGAAGCCCAAGGAAATCTGCTCCATATCCATCATGCCCTGCGTTTCCAAAAAGCGCGAGGCCGCACTCTTTTCTATGCGCAGCAGCGGCACGCATGATGTGGATATCGTGCTCACGACGCGCGAGCTCATCCGCCTGCTGCGCAGCGAGCACATCAACCCTGCCTACCTGGAGGAAATGCCCTTTGACAGTCCGCTAGGTGCCAGCACCGGTGCCGGCGTCATCTTCGGCGCCACCGGCGGCGTAATGGAGGCGGCACTGCGCACAGCCTATAAGGTCATCGAAGGCAGGGAGGCCCCCGAGGCTGCCTTTGCCGACGTACGCGGCGGCGAGGGGCGCAAGGTGCGCGACTTCACCCTGGGTGGCACAACGCTGCGCACCTGCACCATCAGCGGTCTGGGCAATGCTGCCAAGCTGCTGGACGAGCTGGCGGCAGACAAGGTGCATTATGACTTCGTGGAGGTTATGGCCTGTCCCGGCGGCTGCGTCGGCGGCGGCGGTCAGCCCATCCACGACGGCGAAGAGCGTGCAGACGCGCTCGGCGGCAAGCTATATGCGCTGGACTGCGCACGCGCACTGCGCCAGTCACACAACAACCCCGATGTCCAGGAGCTGTATAAGAAGTTCTTAGAAAAGCCGCTCGGCGAAAAATCTGAAGCAATCCTGCACTCCAATCATGTGAAGGAACATAATTACGTATAAGAGGCATACCATGTATATCCAGATAAACAGTTATCAACCCATTATCCCCGTGCTTGCGGACGACGGCCATGGTGATTACAACCGCAGCTATGAGCGTAGCAATGATGATTTTGACTACGCCGATTATTCCACCGACCACCGTGACAACAACTTCCGCAACTACGAAAAAAAGCGCCGTAAGACCAAGAAGGAAATCATTGAGGATCTCCTGAAGCGCTGGGATTGATTAGTTAATATTAATAGTTAGCGTAAAAGGCCCGGGTTCGCAGCAATGCGGGCCCGGGCCTTTGTCATCTTAATTGGCGAAATACGGATTTTGGAAAACGTATACAATATTTTTACATTTTTTTCACGCAAAAGCAATAAAATAGCGTATAATAGAATATAATAACAATATAACAACGTAACGGAGGACTGCATGGCACACTTACCCACTATTATCAGCGACCTGGCTATGATTTTGTTGGTAGCAGGCGTAACCACTATTCTTTTCAAAAAAATAAACCAACCACTTGTACTTGGCTACATAGTGGCCGGTTTTATTACGGGTCCTAACTTTAATTTTTTCCCTACGATCGCCGATAACGCCAACATTTCGGCCTGGTCGGAAATTGGCGTCATCTTTTTACTGTTCGCCCTGGGACTGGAATTTAGCTTTTACAAGCTGAAGCAGGTTGGTGGCACAGCCTTCATCTCCACGTCTATAATTATCATCGGCATGATTGGCTTTGGCTATGCCGTGGGCGGCCTTTTGGGCTGGAGCAATATGGACAGACTCTTTTTGGGCGTCATGCTTTCTATGTCCTCCACCGCCATCATCATCAAGGCCTTTGACGATTTAAAGCTACGCAACCAGGCCTTCACTGAGCCTGTTTTCGGCATTTTGATTATGGAGGACATCGCCGGCATCGCCATGATGGTGCTGCTTTCGACCCTGGCAGTGGCCAGCAGCGGCATTTCCTCCAGCGAGCTTTTGCTCAGCGTCGGCCGCCTGGTGTTCTTTTTAGTTTTGTGGTTCGTGCTGGGTATGTACCTCGTCCCCAGCTTCTTCAAGCGCTGCAAAAGCTTTATGAATGACGAAACCCTGGTCATCGTTTCCATTGGCCTGTGTCTGGGTATGGTGGTCATTGCCAGCAAGCTGGGCTTTTCTTCCGCCTTGGGCGCGTTCATCATGGGCTCGCTCATCGCTGAAGCCCCCGAAGCGGAGCGCATTGAGCAGTTGGTTGCGCCCATCAAGAATTTGTTCGGCGCTGTCTTCTTCGTATCCGTGGGCATGCTGGTTAACCCTGCCCTGCTTTCGCAATACATCGTCCCCGTCATCGTCCTGGTGCTGGTAACAATCTTTGGTCAGATGTTCTTTTCCATCTGCGGTGTGCTGGCGGCAGGCAAAAGCCTCAACACCGCCATGCACTGCGGCTTCAGCCTGGTGCAGATTGGCGAATTTTCCTTCATTATCGCCAGCCTGGGCAGCAGCTTGGGCGTGACCAGCGACTTTTTGTATCCCATCATCGTCGCTGTTTCGGTTATCACCACCTTCACCACGCCCTTTTGCATTATGGCTGCCGAGCCTGCTTATAACAAGCTGCTGCAAATTTTGCCGGCCAAGGCCCTGGACGTCATCAACCGCTATACCGACAGCAGCGATGAAAGCTCCAAGGACCAGGATTGGAAGAACCTTTTATCCGCCTATATTATCCGTATGCTGATTTTCAGCACGCTGCTGGCCGCAGTGGCCATTGCCTCGGCGCTGTATCTGCAGCCTTATCTGGCAGGCGCCCTGCATCTGCCCTACAGCGATTATCTCACAGCCGCCATAACCTTCGTCGTTATGGCACCCATTTTGCGCGCCGTGCTCATCAACCGTGCCGGCAACGCTGATTTGTTTTCCAAGCTGTGGTTCAAAAAGCGCGCCAACCACCTGCCGCTGATGATTTTAATTTTGGGCAAGATGCTTGTCGCCTCCTGTGCGCTCTACTTTATCTTTAATGCGATTTTGGGACTGCACGGCGTGCTGGCCTGCGTGGCTGTTTTACTGGCGGCCTATATCATCTCCTCCTCCGACTGGCTGATGAGCGAATATCTGCGCATTGAATCGCGCTTTTTGGTAAACCTTAACGAAAAGCATATGCGCAAGCACCGCGCTGCGGCCGAGGCCAATGCCGAAGGCAACTGGTTTGACGAGGACCTGCACCTGGCGCATTTTGTCCTGACAGACCATTCCCCCCTCGTCGGCAAAAGTCTGAAAACGCTTGGCCTACGCGAAAGCTATGGCTGCAACGTGCTGCAGCTTGCTAACGCACGCCGCACCTTGGATATGCCCGGTGGCGACCAGATCGTGGCAGCAGATGACACGCTGCTGATGATTGGCACCGAGCAGCAGCTGCAAACCTTTGCCGCCGCCGCCAAGCAGCGCAACCTGGGATTGGCACCGCAGGGCGAGGCCTTGAGCCTGCGCGAATTTATGCTGGCCGACCACAGCGCCAACCCCGGCGAGGAATTTTTGCCTGTAGCTATTACTATTGACAAAAGCTCCAGCCTTTTGGGAGCCTCCATCAAGGACGCACGCCTGCGCAGCAAATGGAGCTGCCTGGTCATCGGCCTGGAGCGTGGCGCCTTCACCATTACTAACCCCCACGTGTCCCTGACCTTTGAGGAAAACGACCTGCTGTGGATTTTGGGCAAGCAGAAGATGATGAATACGCTGATCAGGGAGCAGGTACTGTAAAACACACAAAGCATCCGAAGGAAAATCGGGTGCTTTTTTTATCTCTTGATCAACCACTTCACCGCACTACGCCCTGCTTCTTCAGCTCCGCCACCGCCGCCGCCATCGTCTGCATCCCAAAGCGTCCGCCAGTCTGGATGTACGATTCCAGCTGGTGCGTGCGTCCATCACGGATGAGGTTGCGCAGTGCAGGCGTAGCAATGAGCACCTCAAAGGCAGCAACACGGCCAGTGCCGTCAGAGCGTAGCAGCAGACGCTGACAGACCACTGCCTGCAGGCATTCCGCCAGCTGCGTGCTCACCTGCCGCTTGTCCGGCAGCACATCCAAAATGCGTCCCACCGCCCCTGCCGCCTCCTGGGTGTGCAGCGTTGCCAGCACCAAATGTCCTGTTTCGGCAGCCGTGAGCGCTATAGCTATCGTTTCGGCATCCCGCAGCTCCCCCACCAAAATCACGTCCGGGTCCTGACGCAGCGCGCTGCGCAGACCGCTGGCAAAGCTTTGCGTATCGCGTCCCACCTCACGCTGGCTGATGAGTGCCAGCTTGGGCGTATGCACATATTCTATGGGATCCTCCAGCGTCAGCACATGCACAGCACGTATTTCGTTAATGCGCCGCACTAATGCTGCCAGCGTAGTGCTTTTGCCGCTGCCTGTAGCGCCTGTCACCAGCACAAGTCCCTGCTGCAGGTTTGCCAGCTCCTGCACCGCCGCCGGCAGTCCCAGCTCATCGCAGCAGGGTACACCGCTTTGCAGCAGGCGGATAGAAGCAGCAAGCACACCGCTCTGCCTGTAAGCGTTCAAACGGTAGCGTTCGCCACAAGCATCGCTAAAGGCTGTATCCACCTCGCCGGAATGCAGCAGCTCCTGCCAGGCCGTTGGTGGCAAAAGCTGCTGCAGGTCCTTTGCCAAGGCCGCAGCTTGCAGCACCTGCCCGTATAAGGGCTGCAAAGCACCTCCCACGCGCACCACAGGCTGCGCCCCTGCCGCCAGGTGCAGATCGCTGGCCCCCGCGTTTCTCGCCCTGCGCACCAGCTCATCCAGCATAACGGCCTCCCTGCGCAATCCCCACACGCCACAGCTCCTGCACGGTCGTCAGTCCCTGTAGTGCCTTAACGCCAGCATCAGCGGCCATGCTGCGCCAGCCACCGGCAGCAGCCAGCTTGAGCAGAGCTTGCTCATTTGCACCTGCAAGCAATGCCTGCTGCAGCGCCTTGTCCACCGTCATCACCTCGTGCACGGCGATGCGACCGCTGTAGCCGGTGCCATGGCAGTGTGGACAGCCAACAGCCTGCCTCAGCAGCACACCCTCGTCTGCTGCACGTCCTAAGTAATGCAGCTCTGCCGCCGTCGCTGCCCGTTGTCCGCTGCAATGAGGGCAGGGACAGCGCACCAGGCGCTGCGCCACCACCCCACGCAGGGAGACTGCCAAAAGATAATCAGCAACGCCCATGTCCAAAAGGCGGAAGATGGCACCCACTGCGTCGTTAGTGTGCAACGTGCTCAGCACCAAATGCCCTGTCAGAGCAGCCTGCACCGCCAGCATGGCCGTTTCACTGTCGCGGATTTCTCCCACCATGATGATATCAGGGTCCTGACGCAGCACCGCACGCAGGGCGCTGGCAAAGGTCATGCCGCTCCTGCGGTTGACCGCCACCTGGTTAATGCCGTCAAGCTTATATTCTACAGGGTCCTCCAGCGTGATAATATTGCTTGTGGCGGCATCCAGCTCCTGCAGTGTGGCGTATAAGGTCGTTGTCTTGCCGCTGCCAGTGGGACCCGTCAGCAGCACCAGGCCGTTGCTTTGGCCAAACAGCCTGCGATAGCACGCCAAATTTTGCGGCGTAAAGTGCAGGCCGTCCAGCTTTAGCAGCGTGTCCTGCCTTTGCAGAAAGCGGATCGCCAGCTTTTCACCGTTAAGCGTCGGCAGACTGGCCAGACGCAAATCCACCTGCGTGTCACCGATAGTCAAGGCCATGCGTCCGTCCTGCGGCATACGTCTTTCGGCAATATCCATACCACTGCCCACCTTCAGCTGCGTCAGCAGCGTGCTTTGCAGCGCTGCCGGCAGCAGCCGCAGCTCCTGCAGCAGGCCGTCAACACGGATGCGCACCCGCACTCCCTGCTCCACAGGCTCCACGTGCATATCGCTCGCACCACGTGCCAGTGCCTCGCAAAGCAGCTCCTGTGCCAATTTGTTAGTAGTAATTGCTTGCATTTTGTCACCTCGCAAATAGCTTATTCGCTTTCATTGTAGCACAAAAAACAGCAAAATCAATATGATTATTATAAATTTTCTATATTTTTGCAATTTTCTCTTGCTTTTGTCAGCTGCATAGGCTAAAATAAAAAGCACTACAAGCAATCACTTCAGCAAGCTAGACGTTTGCGAAAGGAGCAACCAATGCAGCATCATCCAAGAACTTTTCTTCTCGCCCTTTTTCTTTCTATGTGTAGTGCGTTTCCCTGCCTGGCACAGCAAAAAGCACTCACCAATCCCTTTTTACCCACGGGGATAAGCGCAGCGGCAGCAACAACAAAAACCGCAGCCGTGCTGCCCGCGACAGTAGCGCCGCCAGCAGAGCGCATCAGCACCTATCCCCTAAGCTACGCCCGTGTCAAGGATGTGCAGGAGGCCCTGCAGGGCATTTTTAAGCAAAAGCTGGCGGTAGATGCCATTACCAACAGCCTCATCCTTTGCGGCAGCAGCGCAGAGCACGCACGCCTGACGCAGCTTCTGCCCAAGCTGGATGTTGCCACCAGACAGGTGACGCTCGAGGCCAAAATCATCGCCATCAGCCGCGAACACAGCAAGGATTTAGGCGTCAAATGGGGCTGGGACACCATCCCCCAGCGCCGCGAGGACAGCAGCAGCGACAGTGACAGCGATAGCGACAGCAACTATGACGGCAGCTTCAAATTCTGGCGTGGCTATGCCTTCCGCTTCAACGCCACGCTCAGCGCCCTCATCGCCAACGGCAAGGCGCGCATTTTGGCAACGCCGCGCATCATCACCATCCCCGGGCAGCAGGCCAGCATCTTCATTGGCGACCACATTCCCGTGCAGACCGAAAAGCACGACAGCAGCGGCAGCTACACTGCCACCGAATACCTGGACGCAGGCATCAAGCTGGAATATGCCCCCATTATCAGCTGTGACGGCAAAATGGTCACTGCGCGCGTACACACCGAGGTGAGCACCCCTGTGCTCATCAGCGAGCTGAAAAATTACCGCATCACCAGCCGCACTGCCGACACCAACGTGCGCATGTACAGCGGCGAAACCCTGGTCATCGGCGGTCTCATCAGCGAGGAGCAGCAGCGCTCCATCCAAAGGGTGCCTTTTTTAAGCAAAATCCCTATTTTAGGCGAACTGTTTATCAACCGCAGCCAAAAAAGCGCCCAAAGCGAGGTGCTGCTGCTGCTCACGCCGCACATCACCGAGGCCGGTGCCTCGCCAGCCATTTACAGCGAGGCGGCCAAGCTTATGGACAGCGGCTGGGACGAAGTAAAATAACGCAAAAAAAGAAGGGCTGCCGCCCTACGTAGCCTGTTGCCACCATCGGCTCCAGGCTGCGCGCCCTGCGGCAGACCCTTCTTTTTCGTTTTTATTCAGCCAAAAGCTTACCTGCTTCGGCCAGCTTTGCCAGTGCGTCATCATCGGGTGCGCCCAGTGCCAGTACGCCGTCAGCAACCAGCTCTGCGCCTGCGTCCCTTACGCGGCCTTCCCAATCCTGCATATAGGTGCCGCCCCAGCCGTAGGAGCCAAACAAAGCAACCTTTTTGCCTGCCAGCTTACCCTCCAGCTCGGTGAAGAACGGCTCAAATTCACATTCCTCCAAAACCTCGGCACCCATTGCAGGGCAGCCCAGGGCAAGGGCGTCATAGCCTGCGGCCTCGTCAGCGCTGATTTCGCTGACGTTCTTTACTACTGCTTCCGCACCTGCGGCGTTAATAGCGTCAGCAATTGCATCAGCCATAATCTGCGTGTTACCGGTGCCGGTCCAAAAAATAACAGGAATTTGTTTCATAATAACCTTGTACCTCCTTATGCTGTTAAAACTAAATAACTTCATATGCCACTTCTCGTAGTTAGCTCACTCTAACTTCTTATTTATTGTACCACCACAGTATAAAGTTAGCAACAGTTAACTTGAGAAGTTTTTATGAAATGATCTGCCGTGCTTATTTGCTTACACGGTCAAACCACACCACGAAATCACCCTCAGGCTTATCGCCTGCGTGACTGGGCTCCATGGGCGTAATCACTGCCACCTTCAGCTTGGGGCGCAGCGCCTCCAGCTTTTGCGCTGTTCCCAGATGTGCATCTGAATGGAAGCAGCCATTCAGATGAAAAACCTGCATAAAGGAATGCATATCCTTAAAGGCAGCAATGCTTTCGGCCATCTTGTCGTCCTTCAGGCACTGGGCGGCATACACAGCAGCCAGACGTGCAGGCGGCATTTTCATCGGTGCTTCGGGCGAATTCATCTGCGCATAAAACTTGTCCTTATATGCTCCCTCAGGAGCATAGGTATGCTTAGGCAGCCACTGTTTGTACTGCTTTTCAATGCCATCGGTGCTGCCGCCGTTTTTAGCCACGTGCGCTGCCAAAAAGCGTGGCACATTGGCCGCCAGCACAGGTATGCCCTTATCATAGGCCACCTTCAGCAGCGGTGCGTAATCCGTGCGGTAATTGGGCCAGGGACGGCTGCCTGCCAAAAAGTCATCCTCGCTCATAGCACCTGCCAGATAAGCATCCAGCTTTTCCTGGTTATCTGCCTCAAACATTTCCATGCTCATGGCCAGCTTGTTCGTCTGCACCTTATACATAGCCTGCAAAAGCTCCAGCTCCGCAGCATGAAGCTCGCCCTGGTCGTGATATTCGCCGAAAAAAACTACATCGTATTTTTTCAGCTTTTGTGCCAGCTGCGCTGCGTTTAAGTCCTTGCCGCTTTTGGCATCGCTGAACTGTGCGGCTGCGCCAGCAGTGCCTGCCATGCCCAGGCAGAGCATGACGGTCGCCAGAATGATAGATTTAAGGAATCTTTTCATAGTCGTACCTCATATTGAGCAATTATATTATCGCCAAAGCAACATAAAAATTTTAGGAAATGAGCAATCGGAAGTACAGAAATGCTGCGACTGTTTGAGCGATAAACTTTCTTAGCTAGAAGCACTGTATTAGCATAGCGTGAGTTTAGCAGCATTTCGTCGTACTTCCTTGCGAAATTACCGTTAAAAAATTTTTCGTTGCAGGGCGATATATAATTGCGAATATCTATTCTATAATAGCTATATAAAATCAAGAGCTTAAAAGCTCTGGTAGTAAGCCTGTATCTGCTCCAGCAGGAAGTCCGCACCCTTTTCACCCATAAACGGCAGATGCGTCGCCACCACGCCATTCATAAACGGCGCGCTGATAAGCACCTTTGTATTACTGTCATCGCATTGCAAAAGCGCTACATCATCCGCCAAAACCAGCGTCTGCTTCAGCTGGCGGATAAGCTCCAGCCACTGCTTTTCCTCAGCAAAGGACTCTACTCCCTCCGCAGGATTAGTAATATTTTTTAAACTGTGCGCACACATTTTATGTGCTACCTTAATGCCGGCCTGCTGCAAAAAGCTGCCGACACCCTGCACCATGTCATAATCTCCCTTGACCACGGCCACAGGCTTAACCTTGGCGCCGCCCATCATAGCGAACATCCCCAGCATGGACATACCCTTTTCCTTCATCCGCAAGCGCATCAACACCATAGGATTGGGAGCCTCGCCAATGGCGCCGCCCACTGCCTCCAAAAAGCTTACCGTACCGCTGTAGCCATAGGGAGCTGCGTACACATAAGGCGTGCCAAACTTTTCCTGCAGCAGCTCTGCCGCCGCCAGGCCCTCGTTGCCCAGCACAATGTTCACCTGCGCCCTGCCCATGTCCTGCAGCTCATCCACACTGGTGTCACAGCATAGGCAGGCATTGCACTTCATGTCCAAGGCCTCGGATAACAGGCTCTTGACCTCCCACATATCGCTGGCCATGCGATAACGCCAGGCAGAGGCGCCAATGATGTTGTACACGCCCTTTTGCATCTGCACGTCCTTTTGCGGCAGGTTCTTCACCAAAAGCTTATAGGTCTCCACCAAGCCAACGCTGTAATCACCGCGGAAGCCGCCCTGCTCAAAGGCAATCAGCTTTGCCTTAACCTCGTTTTGCATATAACGGCATACACCCTTAATATCCGTACCGATAACAGCGGTCACAGAAGAAGCAACGACAAAGATAACCTTCGGCTCATAGCTCTTATCCAGCTCGACAATAGCATCCTCCAGACGTGTTACATCACCCATAACCACGTCATCCTCACTCATATGCGTAGTGAACAGCCTGTTCTGAAAGCGCAGTCCCAGACCGCCGTAAAGGCCCATGCTGTAGTGCGTGGTACCAGCAGGACCATATTCCAGCACGATAGCTCCCTGCACCGAAAGCAGGCTCCAGATAATACCCATTCTATCAGACGGGGTGGGTAAAAATCTTACTAAGCTCATAAGCCCGCCTCCTCTCTAAATTTTTTTGC
>CAVKMV010000006.1:0-6708 GCA_963657675.1 Ruminococcus intestinalis | reverse complement strand
GTGTTACACTCAAAGCCCATCATCTTGCCTGCAGGGTCGCTGTGCAAAAGGGCGATGCCCTTACGGCGCAGACGGTCGCCAAACTCGTGCCCCATGTAGAACCAGGGATGCAGCACGTCATATACGTATTGCAGCGGTGCGATATTGGCAGCCTTGCAGATGTAGGGGTCCGTTGTCTTGAGGATAGCAGCAATGTCCTCACGCTCATAATCATATAAATGGTTGCTTTGGATAAGCTGCGGCACCAGGCCCAGACTGCACAAATAGCTGTTCAGCTCAAAGCAGTCATACTGCGTATTGCCATAAATATAGGTTGTACCTGCGACCAGGGGCTTAACCTCTGCCTCCATTTTCTTGCACATCGCCAGCTTTTCTGCCAGCACTGCAGGCAGCGGCAAGCCCAGATTGCCAAACAGCTTCTCGTAGGCCTGCATAATTTTTTCTGGAGCAGCAAAGCGGTTAAAGTACACATAGGGAATACCATAATCTGCTTCCATCTGCTGTGCCAGCGGCAGAGCGATATCATGCACGACGATATTGACCTTCGCTGCGGTGGCGCGGCGGATTTCGTCACTAGTGCAGCCGCTTGGCAGCTGTACGCCAATCTTTACGCCTGCCTCCTGCAAAACTGCGTGCAGCTCGGTGTCGGCAAAATTACCCATGCGCTGTCCCAAAACATTGACGCTGCCGTCACACTCCTGCTTTTCCATCATCAGACTGCAGGCCGTAATA
The DNA here is from genome assembly GCA_963657675.1 of Ruminococcus intestinalis. Lineage (GTDB taxonomy): Bacteria > Bacillota > Negativicutes > Acidaminococcales > Acidaminococcaceae > Phascolarctobacterium_A. Next base: position 5,976 of record CAVKMV010000006.1, on the reverse strand, counting down.
GCACGCTCCAGGCCGGGGAAATGGTCCTCGCACTTAAAGTGCTCGGTATGCACCGCCATCACGGGAATATTATATTTTTTGCCCAGCTCCACAGCAATAGCGTCGTAGTCATCACCAATGACCTCAATCACGCAGGTAGTGACCAGCATCACGCACTTGGGCTGATATTCTGCCACAATTTCGGCAAAGGCCTTATGCATGCTTTCGGTGCTGCCAAAGGTGACGTCGTGGCTGTCCAAAACGACAGATACGCAACGGCCGCCAATGCCGCCGTAACGGTCGCTGATGGTGAGGCTCTTGGTGTAATAGCTACACTCATCCGTGCCCACGATAACCAGCAGGCAATCTGTAATGCCGCCGGCCACCATGGCGGCGCCCATCAGCGGACAGTGCGTGCCTGGGAAGAGCGCCGTGGTCAGCTGCGGCACGTCCTTAATCGTCTCCACCCTGCTCAGCCTGTTCAAATGACCCAAAATCTCCTTGCCGTCCATGCCCTTTGCCTGCGGCGGCATACCCATCTTTTCGGCCATCCTGCGCATTTCGTCCTTCTTATCACCCTGCATTTCCTTCATCATGGACATCATCCTGCCCATGTCAGGCACGGCGACCTTTTCGCCCTTCTTCTGCTTTTCCTTGATTGCTTCAATGGCGCTTTTGGGCATCCCCATTTTTTCGGCCATCTTCCACATTGCGTCTTCCTTTAAGCCCATTGCAGCCTCCTTATTCCTCTTCGTCCTCGCTCAGCTCCAGCACACGTGCTGCCAGCTCATTATATACCTTAACCATCGGGGAATCCTTGACAAATTCGCTTACAGTGCCACCAAGATTTTCGGCAGTCTGGATATCGCCGCTACGCGGAACGTAAAGCACAACCTCAGTGCCAATTTCCTCTGCAGCCTTAGCCACCAGCTCCTGCTCGTTTTCAATGTTTTTAGCGTTGAGGATGATACCCTTCAAGCGTGCATAGCCTCTACGGCCAAAGTTTTTAATTGCCTGGGCAATATTGTTGGCAGCATACAGCGCCATCATTTCGCCGGAGGATACGATGAACACCTCGCGGGCATAACCGCCGCGGATAGGCATAGCAAAGCCGCCGCAGACAACGTCACCCAAAACATCATAAATAACGATGTCAGGCTTATAGGTTTCAAAGGCCTGCAGCTCTGCCAGCTTTTCAAAGGCGGAGATAATGCCACGGCCGGCACAACCGATGCCGGGGGTGGGGCCGCCGGCCTCCACGCACAGCACACCGCCGAAGCCTTCAAAAACAATGTCCTCCAGCTTCAGGGCTTCACCCTTAGCCTTCAGCTGCTCCAAAACCGTAGGGATGCGCTTGCCCTCCATCAGATTTTTGGTGCTGTCGCTTTTAGGGTCGCAGCCCACCTGCATAACCTTGTAGCCCTGCAGCGCCAGCGCTGCGGATAAGTTGGAGGTGGTAGTGGATTTGCCAATGCCACCCTTGCCATAAATTGCTATTTTTCTCATATTTTTCTCCTTATATGTAAAATAAAGTTATAGATGATCTGGTTGAGCGTTAGTTCGACGAACTGGATTGAGCAATTATATTATCGCCAAAGCAGCATAAAAATTTTAGGGAACGAGTGCATGGATTCACAGAAACGAGGGTACGGAGCAAAGAGTTACGTACTAACAGATTTTACCGAAGTTTCGTATTGAATCCACACGAAGTTACCGTTAAAAAATTTTTCGTTGCCAGGTGATATATAATTACGAATATCTTTTTGCTACTGCTTACTATAAAGCTCCCAATAGGCACCCCTGCGCTGCAGCAGCTCCTCGTGGCTGCCACATTCCACCACGGCCCCATCCTTGAGCACCACAATCTTGTCTGCATGCCTGATGGTCGACAGACGGTGGGCAATAATCAGCGTTGTGCGCCCCGCAGCCAGCTTGTCCAGCTCGCGCTGGATTTGCTTTTCGGTAATATTGTCCAGCGCGCTGGTTGCCTCATCCAGGACCACCACAGGCGGATTTTTCAAGAAGACACGTGCGATCGCCAGGCGCTGCTTCTGGCCGCCGCTCAGCTTCACGCCGCGCTCGCCGATTTCGGTGTCATAGCCCTTAGGCAGCTGGCTGATAAATTCATCTGCTGCCGCCGCACGGGCCGCAGCCTTAATTTCCGCCTCCGTCGCTCCCGGCTTGGCATAAGCAATGTTATAGGCAACGCTTTCGCCGAACAAAAACACATCCTGCTGCACCAGACCAATCTGCCTGCGCAGTGACTCCTGCGTAAGGCCTTTGATGTCCACGCCGTCTAAAAGCACACGTCCCTGCTGCGGCTCATAAAAGCGCAGCAGCAGGCTGGCGATGGTGGTCTTGCCTGCGCCCGTAGCACCCACAAAGGCCACCGTCTCACCCGGTGCCACATGCAGCGTCAGGTTGCGGATAACAGGCCTGCCATCTGCATAGGCGAAGCTGACGTTGTCAAAATCTATGCTGCCTGCGCAGCTTGCGCATGGCTTAGCATCAGGTGCGTCAACAATATCAGGTGCTTCCAAAAGCAGCTCATAAAAACGCTTAAAGCCTGCCATGCCACGCTGGTACATCTCACTGAAGCCCAAAAGCTGCATCAATGGCTTCATAAACAGACCGACGTAAAGGAAGAAGGCCACCAGCTCGCCAAAGGTCATCATTCCCAGGTTAATCAAAATGCCGCCCACCACCAAAATGGCTACGTTGATAAAGTTGCTGAAGAAAATCATGCTACCGATAAAATAAGCACGCAGCTTAAACGATTTGCGGCAGGCAGCAAGATAATCGTTTGCCTTGGTCATAAACTGGGCAAAATCATTGCTTTCGCCGGCAAAGGCCTTTATCAACCGCACGCCGTTGATGCTTTCGGCCACCTTAGCTGACAGCTCGCCCATGGCCACGCGGTTAGCAAAAAAGGTCTTCTTCATGCGCAGGTTGATAAAAACCGTATGTGCTGTTTTGAACAAAAGCAAAAAGGCGATAAGTCCGCCCAAAAGCGGGTTCATATACACCAAAATCACCATCGTTCCCAGCATCGTCAGGCCGCAGACAATGATATCATTAGGACCGTTGCTGGCCATGCCTGCCACCTCGCCCAAATCGCTCGTCAGACGCGAAAGCAGCTGACCACTTTTGTTGCGGTCATAAAAGCTGAAGGAAAGCCTTTGCATATGCAAAAACAAATCGCGCCGCATATCGCGCTCCATAGAAGCACTCATCACCTGACCAAAATACTGAATGCCGAAGTGAATCGCAAAATTGCCCAAATACATAGCTAAAAGACCTGCTGACCACTTGAGCAAAAGCGGCAGGTCCACCAGCGGCAGCTGCTGTTCTAGCATCAGCTTCACCACATAGGGAAAGAAGAGCTCGAGCAGGGCCCGCAGCAGCGAGCCTGCAACCAGCAGCAGCAATATATGCTTGTAAGGGCGGTAATATTTCATAAATGTTTTGAGCATATTCTATCCTGTTCTATTTGTATTGAATTACAAAGGGGAAGCCCTGCGTAAAGTAGCAGCGCACCTTTTGGTTAGCGTCGTTGCGCGCGGGTGTAAAGCGCCATTTATAAAAGGCGTTCAGCGCGTTGTTATCCAGCGTGCCGTTGCCTGCAGAGCGCACCACCTGCGCGCTTTCCACGCGGCCGTCCACGCCGATGACCCCACGCACCACCGCACGTCCCGTAATGCCTGCGTCACGCAGTGCAGGCGGATAGTACGGGGCGGCGGTAGACACAACGCGTGGCGGCACCTTGGGTGCGGTGGCGATGCCGCCGCCTGAGCCATCCCCCACGCCTGTGCCATGACCAGCGCCATGGCCTCCACCTGTGCCACTGCCGCTGCCGGCGCCCTTGCCGCTACCAGTACCAGTGCCGTTGCCACTGCCATGACCGCCGCCGGTACCTGTGCCGCTGCCCTTTTTAGCACCTGCAGGCACGTGCTTTTTCACGTGGTGCACCACCTGCTTAGTTTCTACCTTGCCATCAGGCAGCACAATTTTTTCTTCCTCAACAACGTCCTCCGCCTGCTCCGCGGCCTGGTCGGTATCATCAGCGACTTCGTCGCCGCCGCCACCGCCACCGCCGCCTGCGTCAATGTAAACAACGTCAGTATCACCGTTAACAGGAGCCTGCAGGGCGAACACTCCCGAAAACGCCAGCACGATAAAGAGCAAAAAATGGATTATGAGCGAGCCGCAAAAGCCAAAGCGCTGTCTGGCCTTAGCCTGCAGCTTATCAACATAATTCATTTCACTTACCGCCGTCCGTGGCCAGGCCGAAGCGGGTTACGCCCGCGCCCTTCAGCTTGTCCACCAGTGCGATAACCCTGCCGTATTCCAAATCCTTTTCGGCGCGGATAACCACGGCAAAGCCCTTGTTGTTCTTCTGCTCGATCGCCGCCTGCGTCACCAGCGCCTGCACATCCGTCTGTGCCTCTCCTAGGTAGATACTGCCATCCGCCTTCATCGTAACAGCGAAGGTGGTGGTAGTATCCGTTGCGGCGTGCGCTGCCTGCGGCAGCTTTACGGGGATCGTCTTCAGGTCAATCATATACATCGTGCTCAGCATAAAAAAGACCAAAAGGAAGAACATAATGTCAATCATCGGGATAATAATCAGCTCCGGTGTTTTGCGGTTGCGCACATCTCGTAGCTTCATAATTACTCTCTCCTTGTTTCTGCTTCCAGCAGCGCGCTAAAGCACTGCTCCATATCAGTAATCATGTTATCCATACGGTGCGCAAAATAAGAATGCGCGCACAGCGACAAAATAGCCACGCACAGGCCTGTGGCGGTGGCAATCAGCGCCTCGCCGATGCCGCCGGTGATGGCGATGGGTGCGCCTGCCTGCAGATTAAAGATGCTGAAGGCGCCAATCATGCCCACGATGGTGCCCAAAAGGCCCAAGAGTGGGGACATGGTAACGATAATGCTCAAATAATCCAGCTTGTTCTTGAGCGTGGCGATAAAAATACCTGCCTGACTTTCCAGGTAGGCAGCCTTCTGCTCACGGCTGCCGGTCATTTTGCCTGCGTCTGCCAGCATCAGCGCGCAGCTGCCGGCCGCAGCAGCTGCCAGCCCTGTAGCAGGTGCAATACCCTCAGCACGCACCAGGGCGCAGTATTTGGCGGCAAAGGCACTGCCGCTATCTGTGCTGCGATAATATATAAACCGCTCAATGGCGATTGCTATCACGGTAACAGAGCACAAAAGCAAGGGCCACATAACGAGCCCGCCCTTGTGAAAATACATGACTAAATCTGTTATTGCTTGCATATTTTCCTCACATTTTACGAATAGCTGTCTGTTTTTAGAAGGTGCATACCGCCCCCGCTGCCAGTAGAAGCGGTATGCAATTATATTATGGGTTCAAAGCTCAAAAATTAATCAGGCTAAAATTAGAAGGTCATTTCTGCGCCCAGACGCCACATGCGGCCGTCCATCCACAAATCTTCACCAAGATCCTTATCAAAGATATTATCTACACCAGCATAGATACGGAAGTTTTTATTGATCACTTTATCAACTACAAAGTTTACATTATTATAGGTGTAATCCTTAGCGGAATAATGATAGTCAACATACCACTTGCTCCACAAACTTGCAGTCAATGGATTTGCTTTAGCATCAGTCCAACTTAATTTCAATGTACCTGTATGCTTCGCTCTGCCTTCTAAGCGCTCATCAGTATCTTTATCTTTGGCACTGAGATAAGTGTAATTAGCCATTGCACTCCAATGTTCATCAAAATTGTAGCCAACTTCTGCTTCAGTACCATAGATTTCAGCCTTATTCAAGTTAACGTAATAGCTATTATAGGCAGTACCAACTACTTCTGTATGAGTAGACATCATGTCCTTTATGCGATTATAAAACGGAGAAACCTTATAATTTGCTTTACCGCTTTCACCCTCATATGCTAAATCAACATCAAAGGATTTTTCAGGTTGTAAATCAGGATTGCCAACAATATTTACAGTAGTACCA
>CAVKMV010000005.1:8300-52485 GCA_963657675.1 Ruminococcus intestinalis | reverse complement strand
TGCAGGAGCATAGCGACGTGCAAATGCGTTAGCGGCGAGGCGTGTCGACGTGAGGTAGTTGCTAAAGGATGAAGAGAAGCGTCCTGAGTCGACTGAGGATAGATTTTGCTATCTTCTTGCTTCATCTCCCTAAAATATGGTATAATTCCTTCGGACTTTTTAGAAAAAATGTGGAGTGGTTTGTATATGCGAAAAAACAACTATCTATTCTTAGCTATAACCTTATTGCTTATGGCCGTACTCTTTTACGTCAGTGGGCAAAGTCCCAATGTCATTGACCCCAAAACCTATCATCCTGCAGTTTATTCCACTATTGGTGCCCTGCTGCCGCCTGTCATCGCCATAGCCCTGGCTTTAATAACCAAAGAGGTATATTCCTCTTTATTCGTAGGTATAGCCATAGGTGCCTTGCTTTATGCTGATGGCAATTTGGAGCTTGCGCTCAATACCATGCTGTTCAACGAGGACGGTGGCATGATTACCAAGCTGGCGGATAGCTGGAATGTTGGCATTATAGTATTTTTGGTAATTTTGGGCATCATGGTGGCCCTGATGAACAGGGTTGGTGGCAGTGCCGCCTTTGGCCAATGGGCCTCGCAGAATATAAAAACACGCGTGGGAGCGCAGCTGGCTACGATTGCCCTAGGTGTTCTGATTTTTGTTGATGATTATTTTAACTGCCTGACCGTAGGGTCGGTTATGCGGCCTGTTACCGATCGTCATCAGGTGAGCCGTGCTAAGCTGGCCTATCTCATTGATGCTACTGCTGCGCCTGTCTGCATCATCGCCCCTGTTTCCAGCTGGGCCGCTGCCGTGACCTCGTCTGTGCCCAAGGGAACGGATATCAATGGCTTCAGCATGTTTTTGCAGACAATACCCTACAATTTTTATGCCTGGACTACGCTGCTTATGATGGTGCTGCTTACGGTGATGAAGTTTGACTTTGGTAGCATGAAGCTGCACGAGGACAATGCGCGTAGGGGCGATTTGTTTAGCACTCCTGTGCGTCCCTATGGCGATGATGAGGAAAATACGGATAAGCCCAACGGCGCGGTGATAGATTTGGTGCTGCCGGTGCTGGTGCTTATCGGCTGCTGCATCATCGGTATGATTTATACCGGCGGCTATTTTACCGGAGAAAGCTTTGTGAATGCCTTTGCAGGTGCCAATGCCTCTAAGGGCCTGGTTTTTGGCAGCATGGTAACGTTGTTCTTTACCTTTTGCTTTTATATGTTCCGCAGCGTGATGTCCTTTAAGGACTTCACGGAATGTATTCCCGTCGGTTTTAGGGCGATGGTGGCGCCAATTATGATTTTAACTATGGCGTGGACGCTTTCTGGCATGACAGGCCTTTTGGGTGCGAAGTTTTATGTGCATGACCTCGTTGCAGGCTCTGCAGGCATCTTAAAGATGTTTTTGCCTGCCATCGTCTTCATTGTGGCAATGTTCCTGGCCTTTTCTACAGGTACTAGCTGGGGCACCTTTGCTATTTTGATACCTGTTGTGTGCAATGTCTTCGGCAGTGGCGATACCTACGAGATGCTGGTGATTTCTATTGCCGCCTGCCTTAGCGGCGCGGTGTGCGGTGACCATTGTTCGCCTATCAGTGACACTACCATTATGGCATCTGCAGGCGCGCATTCTGACCACGTCAACCACGTGTCTACCCAACTGCCCTATGCAATCACTGCTGCTGCCGTTTCAATTGCCGGTTACGTGCTGGCAGGCGGCATTGCCTATGTAACCGAAAGCTCGGTGGCACTTGTGGCCTTGCCTGTTACGTTGGTGCTGCTGTTTGTGGTGCTGCTGGTGCTGCGCTCAAGGGTGCGCAGGGAAATTGAATAAGCTTATTGGAGGCTGGCGTAAGGTTTTGCGCCAGCTTTTTTTGCTATAGACAGCTTTTGACCATATAAGCTTGCTGCTGAGAAGCAAGGGCGGAAAAAGATAGTACTGTTTTTGTTTGTTGTGAATATAGTTTTGAATTTAATTATGGAGGAATACTTCATTGCAGGCGCATGGCTGGTAGTGCTAATCCTTTTTGGCGGTAATCTTATAATTAACGGGAAGCGTTAAGCGGAGCCTTGCAATATATGGCTAATATATTAGCTAATATTGCCAAAAACGCATAAATAAGCTAAAATATTAGCTATGGAAATGTTTGATTTTGGTTTTGAAACAGCTAACGATATTAATGCCAGGCTGGCCAAAAGATTGCGCAATATCCGTCGCAGGCGCAAAATAACGCAGGCTAGAATAAGCGAATTGTCAGGAGTAAGCTTAGGGTCTGTGAAACGCTTTGAGCAGACAGGTGAGGCGTCACTTTTGGCCGTGACCAGGCTGGCCATTGCCTTGGGAGTAGAGGACGAAATAAAAAATCTCTTTACAACCGTGCCGTATTTGACCTTGGAGGAGATTGAAAATGAAAATAATCTCAAAAATTAGGGTGCTTTATCATAATAGGCTGGTTGGCACACTTATCTTAACCAAAGAGCAGCTAGCTGCCTTTGCTTATGCTAATGAATGGCTTGCCGGCGGCTTTAGCATTAGTCCGCGCAGTCTGCCGCTGAGGGAAAAGGTCTTTATACCCAAAATGGATCCCTTTGACGGTCTTTTTGGTGTTTTTGCAGATAGTCTGCCGGATGGTTGGGGCAGACTGCTTGTGGATAGGATGCTGTTGAAGCATAAAATAAATCCTTATACTGTTACACCGTTACAACGCCTGACGATTGTTGGCTCATCTGGCATGGGGGCGTTGACCTATGAACCGGAGCAGAGCATTGATAATGGCAGCGCTGAGCAGGATTTGGATAAGCTGGCGCAGGAATGCAAGCTGGTTTTGACAACAGAATACAATGACAGCATTGACGATTTGGTGCATCTAGGCGGTTCGTCCGGTGGTGCCAGACCCAAAATTTTTACGCAGATTGATGGCGGGGAGTGGATAGTTAAATTTGCTTCAGCAGAGGATGGAAAGGATATTGGCCTGGAGGAATATGATTATTCCTTGTGTGCTAAGGAATGTGGTATTGTCATGCCGGAGACGCGGTTGTTGCCTTCAAAACATTGTGCCGGCTATTTTGCTACCAAACGCTTTGACAGAACGGAGCATGGCAGAGTGCACATGCTGTCCGTAAGCGCGATTTTGGAAACATCCCACCGCATACCTAATTTGGACTACGATATACTTATGCAGCTGACGGCTGCCTTGACGAAGGATAACCAGGAGCTAAAAAATTTGTTTAAGCTTATGTGCTTTAATGTCTTTGCCCATAATCGTGATGATCATTCCAAAAATTTTTCTTACTTGTATGATGAGCCTAATCATAGGTGGCTGCTTTCCCCGGCTTATGATTTGACTTATAGCTACTCTCTAGGTGGGGAGCATGCAACGACGGTGCATGGCAATGGCAGTAATCCCGGTTTGGAGGATGTATTGGCCGTTGCCAAGGGTGCAGGACTTGATCTTAAGGAGGCAAAAAAAACAGCAATCACCATCCGTGAATGTGTTATGGAGCGATTAGGTAAATATTTGAGACATTAGTCTAAAAAGGCTGGCGTAGGGTTTTCGCCAGCCTTTTTTTCGCTTGATAATAGTCCTAAATCGTACTATACTAAAATGGTATTAAATCGTACTAAAGGAGAAGGCATAATGACCGACGGATTACAGGAAAAAATATACAGAATTTATTTTTGGGCAAATACTATGGACGCACTCTACCACCGGGCAGCAAAGAGCCTGGGAGTTGCCGACAGCGTTTTGTATATTCTTTATACAGTACACGGTAATGGTGCAAGCTGTCCGCTCAGTGATTTATACAAGGTCTCTGCCATCAGCAAGCAGACAATAAATTCCGCTATACGTAAGCTGGAGGCAGATGGCGATATTTATCTTAAAAAGCATGACGGTAAATCCAAAATTGTCTGCCTGACAGAAAAGGGCAGAGATTACGTCAAAAAAACAGCTGAAATACTATTAGCTGCCGAGGGCAGCGCCTTTGCTGACTGGAGTGCTGAGGAATTGGACACCTATCTGCATTTGATTGAAAAGCATGTCGCCTGCCTGCGCCAGCAGTTTAGCAGGCTATGATTGGGGAGGAAATATGCAGGATATCATAGAACTATCAGACCACTTTGACTATAAGCGCCTGCTGCGCTTCACTCTGCCATCTATTCTTATGATGATTCTTACATCCATTTATGGAGTGGTGGATGGCTTTTTTGTTTCTAATTTTGTGGGCAAAACTGCCTTTGCCGCCGTTAATTTCATCATGCCGTTTTTGATGGTGGTAGGCGCTATGGGTTTTATGCTGGGGACAGGTGGCAGTGCGCTAATCGCCAAGACCCTGGGCGAGGGCGACCGTGCGAGGGCACAGAAAGTATTTTCCCTTGTGGTTTTTGCTACTATTGCCTGCGGCTGCGCTATTTCTATCATCAGCATTATTTTTTTACGTTCCATTGCTAGCGCTTTGGGAGCGGAGGGAGCGATGCTGGATAATTGTGTTACCTATGGCAGGGTAATTCTTGTGGCGTTGCCGTTTTTAATGCTGCAGTATGCCTTTTCCAGTCTTGCGGTTACGGCGCAGAGGGCCAGGCTGGGACTGGTGATTACAGTAGCAGCAGGGCTTATCAACGCTGTGGGCGACGCTCTCTTTATGGTTGTGCTGCCCTGGGGGATAGAGGGGGCGGCGCTGGCTTCGGCCTTGGGCGAGGTGGCAGGCGGTGTTGTGCCGCTGGTGTATTTTGCGCGCAAAAACAGCAGCCTGCTGCAGCTTGGTCGTCCGCATTTTGATGGAGCAGCGCTTTTCAAGGTTTGCACCAACGGCTCCTCCGAGCTGATGAGCAATATCTCGATGTCCGTCGTCGGTATGCTTTATAATGCACAGCTCATGAAATATGCCGGCGAGGATGGCGTGGCTGCCTATGGCACGATTATGTACGTGGATTTTATTTTTTTGGCTATCTTTATTGGTTATGCTACGGGCGTTATTCCTGTTATCAGCTACCATTATGGAGCGGGCAACAGGCAGGAGCTGAATAATCTGTTGCGTAAAAGCGGTGCTATCATATTGGTGGCCTCGGTGGCGATGGTGGTTATCTCGCACGTCTTCCCCAGACCGCTGGCGGCAATCTTCGTGGGCTATGATGCAGGACTGCTGGCTATGACTGTGGACGCCTTTAAGATTTATGCCTTTTCCTTTTTGCTGGCCGGCTTTTCTATTTTCGGCTCTGCCTTCTTCACAGCGCTCAACGACGGCCTTACCTCGGCTGTGATATCCTTTATGCGTACGCTGGTCTTTGAAAGTCTGTCTGTGCTCATTATGCCCTTGTTTTTTGGGGCAGCAGGCATCTGGTATTCGATAAATATCGCCGAATTTATGGCTGTCTGCGTAATTGGCTATTTTCTTAGCAGCAAAAACAAAATTTACGGATATTGGTAAGGCGTGCTTATATTGCCCCAATAAGCTCGCATAATAGTACTGCATTTGTATATTGGAATTTAGCGGTATTTTTGTTATAATGGTAGTTAGCTTAAGCAAGCTGTTATTGGCTTTTTGGAAAGCAATATATGAGGAGGAAGAGCCATGAAGATAGAATTTACAAAAATGCACGGTGCCGGCAACGACTACGTATATGTTGACTGCACCAAGGAAATGCTGCCGAACCCGGGCGCGATTTCCGAATATGTCAGCCACAGGCGCTTTGGCATTGGCAGTGACGGTTTAATTTGCGTCTGCAAGTCTGATGTTGCTGATTTTAAGATGCGTATGTTTAACGCGGACCGTAGCGAGGGCAAAATGTGCGGCAACGGTGTGCGCTGCGTGGCCAAATTTGTGCATGACAAGGGACTTACGGATAAAACTACGATTGAGCTGGAAACGCTTTCCGGCATCAAGACGATAGAGATGGTGGTAGAAAACGGCGAGGTTGTGGGTGCCAAGGTGGATATGGGCAAGCCTGTTTTTAAGGCTAACGAAATCCCCATGAACTGCGACCATTACATTTTTGTGGACCAGGCCATCGTCCTCAACGATAACTATGACGACGTGACTAAGGAAAAGGTGTTCTATAACGGCACTGCTATTTCTATGGGCAATCCGCATTTTGTCACCTTTGTGGATGATGTGGACAGCCTGAAGCTGGAGGAGCTGGGACCGCAATTTGAGCATCACAAGCTATTCCCTGAGGGCGTGAACACTGAATTTGTGCAGGTTTTGGACGCCAACACCGTAAAGTTCCGCGTGTGGGAGCGTGGCAGCGGCGAAACCTGGGCCTGCGGCACCGGTGCCAGCGCCGTTACCGTGGCCTGCAATATGCTAAACCGCGCAGGCAAAAGGGGCGAGCCGCTGAATGTGCATTGCAAGGGCGGCCTGCTGCGGGTTACCTATGAAAAAAATGACCACGTAACATTGGAGGGCAATGCTGTAGCTGTTTTTGACGGCGTTATCGACGTTCCGGACAGCGTTATTAATGCGTAACAAACTGGTATTTTGCTAGTCTGTAATAAATTTATATTTAATTAATGGGGGTTTTTCCATGGCGTTTGTAAACGAAAATTATTGTAACTTAAAAGAAAGCTATCTTTTTGCTGATATTGCCCACAAGGTAAATGCTTATGCCGCAGCACATCCGGATAAAAAAATTATCCGCCTGGGCATTGGCGACGTTACCCTGCCGCTGGCACAATGCGTTGTTGACGCAATGGCCAAGGCTGTTGCCGAAATGGGCGTACAGGCCACCTTCCGCGGCTATGGTCCGGAGCAGGGCTATGATTTCGTCCACGAAGCACTGGTTAAATATTATGCTTCCTTTGGTGTGACACTGGCCAGCGATGAAATTTTCATCAGCGACGGTGCTAAGAGCGATTGCGGCAATATCACCGATATTTTTAGCAATGCCAACACCATCCTGATTCCGGATCCTGTTTATCCGGTATATCTGGACACTAACGTAATGTGCGGCCGCAACATCATTTACATGGAAGGCAAGCCGGAAAACGACTTCCTGCCGATGCCTGACGACAGCGTGAAGGCTGACGTTATTTACCTGTGCTCCCCTAACAACCCGACCGGCGCTGCTTACACCAAGGAGCAGCTGGAAAAATGGGTAGCCTATGCCTTGAAGAATGACGCAGTTATCCTCTATGATGCTGCTTATGAAGCCTTTGTAAGCGACCCTGCTATTCCGCGCAGCATTTTTGTGATCGAGGATGCTAAAAAATGTGCTATCGAGCTGTGCTCCCTGTCTAAGACCGCAGGCTTCACTGGTACCCGCTGCGGCTACACCGTCGTACCGCACGCACTGGTGCGCAAAACTCCAAGCGGCAAGGAGATGGAGCTGAATAAGATGTGGCTGCGCCGTCAGACCACCAAGTTCAACGGCGTTCCCTACATTATCCAACGTGGTGCGGAGGCAGTGTTCAGCGAGGAGGGCATTAAGCAATGCCGCGAAAACATCGCTTACTATCAGGAAAACGCCCGCATCATGATGGCAGGCTTTGACAAGGTTGGCATCAAATATTATGGCGGCGTGCATTCCCCCTACATCTGGCTGCAGTGCCCCAACGGTATGAGCAGCTGGGAGTTCTTTGACTTCCTGCTCGAAAAGCTGCAGGTTGTGGGTACTCCGGGCGCAGGCTTCGGCGCTATGGGCGAGGGCTACTTCCGCCTGACTGCGTTTGGCAGCCGTGAAAACACCATTGAGGCTATGGACCGCATTGTTAACGGCCTGAAAAAATAATAAGCTGTAAATTGGAAGACCGTGCTGCAATAGCTTGCAGTATGGTCTTCTTTTTATTTTGTAGGGAGAAGAATGTGCTTTCTTGGCGTGTATACATTATATCTTGTGGGCGTAGCTTGCATTTTTGACAGTATTATAGTAAAGTAGTAATTAGTTTAGGAGCATAGTTTACGAGAAAGGTGTGTTAACGATGAATTTCAAGAAATTTTTGAAGGCTGCCCTGTGCAGCGCTATGGTTGTTGCCATGGCCGTAACTGCCGGCTGTGGTGGTGATGATAAAAAGGCTGACAGCGGCAAAAAGGTGCTGAAGGTTGGCATGGAATGTGCCTACGCACCGTATAACTGGTCGCAGCCCTCTGCTGAAGGCGGCGCTGTGAAGATTGCCGGCTCTAATGAATATGCCTATGGCTATGACGTTATGATCGCCAAGAAGCTGGCCGATTCTATGGGTGCGGAGCTGGAGGTGCACAAAATTGAATGGGACGGCCTGGCACCTGCCGTAGTAAGCGGCAAGATTGATGCTGCCATCGCCGGTATGTCCATCACCTCCAAGCGCAAGGAAACCGTTGATTTTACCAAGCCTTACTATTATGCAACCGTTGTCGCACTGGTGAAAAAGGATTCCCCGCAGGCCGCTGCCAAGAGCGTTGCCGATTTGAAGGGCTCCGTTGCCACCAGCCAGCTGAACACTATTTGGTATGACCAGATTGACCAGGTTCCCGATGTTAAAAAGCTGCCTGCTATTGACAACGTTCCCGGTATGATTGTGGCACTCAAGTCCGGCAAATGCAATTTGATCGTTACCGATATTCCGACGGCCAAGGCCGCTGCCTTTGCTAATCCTGAGCTGGCAATGGTAACCTTCCCGGAGGGTCAGGGCTTCAAGACCTCTGCCGAGGATGTGGAAATCGGTATTGCCGTAAAGAAGGGCAACAAGGAGCTTACCGAGGCTATGAACAAGGTGCTGGGTTCTATGACCGAGGCTGACTTCAACAAGATTATGGACGAAGCAATTAAAAAACAGCCCTTGGCAAAATAATTTTAGGAGTTTTATAAGCAAAGGGGTGGCAGTAGCTGCCCCTTTTAGTATTTATAGTTAGGGTGGTGTGATTAATGCCGGAAACATTTTTTGGCTGGGTAATATTTTTGCTGCAGCAATATGGCCCCGTGCTTTTGAAGGGCGCGGTGGTGACGCTGCTTTTGGCGGTAGTGGGCACGTTTATCGGCTGCATTATCGGCCTTATCGTGGGCGTAATCCAGACTATTCCCCTAGAGGACAACGACAGCGCGGCCAAAAGGCTGCTGGTGCGCTGCGTGCAGCGGCTTTTGGATGCCTATGTGGAGGTGTTCCGCGGTACGCCTATGATTGTGCAGGCGATGGTGGTTTATTATGGCACGATGAGCATTTTTAATATTGATATGTCGCCTATGTTCGCAGGCTTTTTGGTTGTTTCCATCAACACTGGTGCCTACATGGCCGAAACCGTGCGCGGCGGTATTGAGTCCGTCGATTTGGGGCAGAAGGAGGCCGCTATCGCTATTGGTATGGACCACATCCAGACCATGCGCTGCGTCATCCTGCCGCAGGCACTGCGCAACGTTATGCCGCAGCTGGGCAATAACCTAATTATCAATATCAAGGATACCTCTGTGCTAAACGTTATCTCGGTAACAGAGCTGTACTTTGCCTCTAAATCAGCTGCTGGCGTGTATTATAAGTATTTTGAGATTTTCTTCATTACCTGTATAGTATATTTTATTATGACCTTTACCGCCTCGCGCCTTTTGCGCTGGGCGGAAAGCAAGATGGACGGCCCTAAGGATTATCAGCTGGTGACCTATGACCCGATGATGGACCCATGCGGCGACATCCCGCTGCCGACAAAAAAGCCGAAAGGACGGTATTGAGCTATGGAAAAGGAACTTTTGTTATCTGTGCGTGACCTGCAAAAAAGCTTTGGTGAGCGCCGGATTTTGAAGGGCATCAGCTTTGACGTACACCGCGGCGACGTTGTCTGCATTATCGGCCCGTCCGGCAGCGGCAAGTCCACCCTCATCCGCTGCGTCAACTATCTGGAGCATCCCACAGACGGGCGCATTGAGTACCGCGGTAAGGATGTGAACGAGGCCTTCAAAAAGCTGACGCTGTTCCGCACGAAGGTGGGCATGGTGTTTCAATCCTTCAATTTGTTTAACAATATGACCGTTTTGGAAAACTGCATGGTGGGACAGATTAAGGTTTTGGGCAAGGGCAAGGACGAGGCTAAGGCGACTGCTATCAAGTATCTCAAGCACGTCGGCATGGATAGCTACATCAACGCCAAGCCGCACCAGCTGAGCGGCGGGCAGAAGCAGCGTGTAGCCATAGCGCGCGCGCTGGCGCTGGAGCCGGAGGTGCTTTTGATGGACGAGCCGACGAGCGCGCTTGACCCCGAAATGGTGGGCGAGGTGCTGCGCGTTATCCGCAGCCTGGCGCAACAGGGGCTGACGATGGTGATAGTGACGCACGAAATGGCCTTTGCCCGTGACGTATCTAACCGCGTTATCTTTATCGACCAGGGCGTAATCGCCGAGGAGGGCGAACCGCAGCAGCTGTTTGCCCATCCCAAAAACAAACGCACCCAGGACTTTTTGAGCAGGTTTGCCAACGCCTGAGGCCTGCTTTCGACAATAATTTAACCATATCGCAGGAATTAAAACCCCGGTTGTAGAAGTATACAATTGGGGTTTTGTTCCCTTTTTTATAATAAGTAAAAGGTTGTGATGGAAGTGATGAAGAAGGCTATACGCAGCCTGCTGCTGTGCGCACTGCTGGGCTTATCCCAAACGGCGCTGGCAGCGGGGGAAACCATCTTATATGTGCCCATGGATAACAGGCCTGTGTGCCTGGATTATACGGTGCAGTCAATGCAGGCTGCAGGCTGGGATGTGCAGCTGCCACCACGTGAATATATCGCAGGGGCGAATACAGGCGGCGACCTGGAAAAGCTGTTTACCTGGCTGGAGCAGAACGCCAACAAGGCGGTGGCAGTGGTGGCCTCCGGTGACGCCCTGCTTTACGGCGGCCTGGTGGCGTCACGCACACATGACATCCCGCTGCCGGTTTTGCAGCAGCGGGCAGAGCGTCTGGTGCAGCTAAAGAGTCATTATGGCGGCAACAGGGTGTATATCTTCAGCACCATTATGCGTTCGCCCAAGGCCGGCAGCGCACCGACGGAGCCTGCATATTACAGCGAATGGGGTACTAAGATCTTCCGCCTGGGAGAGTTGGAGGATAAGCTGGAGCTGAAGCAGATCAGCCGCAGGGAAACACGCGAGCTGGCAGATCTGCGGCAGGAAATTCCGCAGGAGGTGCAGCAGGATTTGTATGCGCGCCGTGCCAATAACATCCGCGCCACCGAGCTTTTGCTGCACGGCGTGGAAAGCGGAGACTTTGATTATATGCTGATTGGCCGTGACGACACTGCCCGATATTCGCAGGCGCACCGCGAGGCCCGCAATATGGATATCCTGGTGCGCGAGCTGCCCAAGGAGCGCATCCGCTTCTTTGCAGGCGCAGATCAGCTGGGGCTGCTGCTGCTGGCGCGGGCCAATAACCGCCTGCAGTACGAGCTGCCGCTGGTGAACGTCACCTATGCTGCCGGTCGTGGCGGCGCGACCGTACCCTCGTATGAGGATGACACGGTGGCCGAAAGCGCGAAGCAGCACATTTTGGCGGCGGGGGGCTTCCCGGTGCCGGTGCGCAAAAATGCGGACGTGATATTGGCGGTTAATACGCCTGTGGACGGCGTGACGCTGGAGGCCTCTAGTAGCGCTAACACCTACAACGTCCCTAAGGAAACGGCAGCCTTTGCCCATAAGGTGGAGGATTTGCTGGCTATGGCCTATCCTGTGGCGCTGGCGGATGTGAAGTTTGGCAATGGTGCGGACAACGCCCTGGTTAAAACGCTGCACGAAAAGGGGCTGGCCTATCGCCTGGCGGCCTACGGCGGCTGGAATACGGCAGGCAACAGCCTGGGCTTCGCCCTGGCGCAGGGGCTGCTGGCCAAGCAGTACACCAAGGAGGCGCATGAGGATTTGCTCAACGTGCGCTATCTGGATGACTGGGCCTATCAGGCTAACGTGCGCATGCAGACGTACCGGCAGCTTATCTGGCCCAATTATTGGCCCAACAGCGGCCTGAGCGCAGAGCAGCAGGCAGCGGCTGAGGACTATATTACAAAAGAAATTGCCAGGGTCAGCCACCCTTACATGGGCAATACTGCCAGCAGCTACAGCTATACGCTGCCCTGGGACAGAATGTTTGAGGTAAAGGTGGAGCGTAAGTGATGAAGAAGAAGTATACGCTACGTCTGGCCAGGCCTGAGGACGCGCAGGCGCTGCTCAGGGTATATGCGCCCTTTGTCGCAAGTGAGGACCGCACGCTCAGCGATGTATCCTTTGAATACGAGGTGCCAGGCGTGGCCGAATTCGCCGAACGCATTAAAGGCATTACCGCCGCCTATCCCTATATTGTGTGCGAGCAGGAGGGCGAGGCCATAGGCTATGTTTATGCACATCCTTATATTCAGCGTGCTGCCTATCAGTGGGGCGCCGAGGTGACGATTTACCTGGCGCCTGCGGGGCAGGGCCGGGGACTGGGGCGCGTAATGTACACGCTGCTGGAGGAGCTGCTGCGCCTGCAGGGAGTGGTGACGCTGTATGCCTGCATCACTGCCAGCAACGCACACAGCGTGGGCATGCACACAGCTATGGGTTATAAGCTTATTGGCACGTTTAATAACGCAGGCTTTAAGCACGGCCATTGGCTGGATATGGTGTGGCTGCAAAAGGTTATCGCGCCGCAGCCCGCTACGCCGCAGCCGCTAAAGCCTATCGGCAGCCTGCCGCAGGACGTGGTGGAGCAGCTGCTTGCTGAGGCGGAAGCAGAGCTGAACCGTCAGGGATAGCAGCAGTTAGCAGCAAAAATATTCTTGACAAGCAGCAGCTGTTCTTGCTAAGATATAGAGTATAGCAAAATATTTACAGGCAAGGAACGGAAGGCCGTTTTTGCAAAGCGCTTTAGAGAAGCAGCGGTGGGTGCAAGCTGTGCGGTGGCAAAAATGGTGTAGTCCGGGAGCCGCTTTGCTGAAATAGCAGTAGGCAAGGACGCAGGCGCACGTTACGCGCATCAAGTGCCCTGTGCAGTGCGCAGGGAAGATAGGTGGTACCACGATAATATTCGCCCTGTCCGTAATGGACAGGGCTTTTGTATTGAAAGGAGAATTCACAAGATGTGCGAAGAGCATAACATCCCCAAGGTTTATGACCCTGCTGCGGTAGAAAAGAAATGGTATAAATTTTGGGAGGAGCACCGTTATTTTCATGCAGAGGTAGAGGAGGGCAAGGAGTCCTTCAGTATCGTCATCCCCCCACCGAACATCACCGGCCAGCTGCATATGGGCCATGCCCTGGACAATACCCTGCAGGATATTTTGATCCGCTGGCACCGTATGCTGGGACACAATACCCTGTGGATGCCCGGCTATGACCATGCAGGCCTGGCAACCCAGATTAAGGTAGAGGAAGTAATAAAAAGGGAAGAGGGCAAGACCCGTTACGACCTGGGCCGTGAGGAGTTCTTAAAGCGCGTATGGGCGTGGAAGGAGCAATATGGCGACCGCATTATCAACCAGCTGAAGCATTTGGGTGTTTCCTGCGACTGGGAGCGCAAGCGCTTTACTATGGACGAGGGCTGCTCGCGCGCTGTGCGTGAGGTGTTCTGCAGCCTGTACGAAAAGGGCCTGATTTATAAGGGCACCCGCATCACCAACTGGTGCGTAAACTGCAACACCGCCCTGAGCGATATTGAGGTGGAGCATAAGGACGACCCCGGCCATTTGTGGTATATTAACTATCCCGTGGTTGAAGAGGAAGGCCGCAGCCTGATGATTGCCACCACCCGTCCTGAGACGCTGCCCGGCGATACTGCTGTAGCAGTTAACCCCGAGGACCCGCGTTATGGCGATTTGGTGGGCAAAACCCTGCGCCTGCCGACTACGGACAGGATTATCCCCATCATTGCTGATAGCTATGTTGATACCAAGTTTGGCACAGGCGCTGTAAAAATCACCCCGTCCCACGACCCCAACGACTATGAGATGGGCCTCCGTCACAATCTGCCCAGCATCGTCGTTATCGGCATGGACGGCATTATGACCAAGGAGGCAGGCAAGTACGCAGGCATGACCCGTGAGGAGTGCCGCAAGGCCATTGTTGCCGACCTCAAGGAGCAGGGCTATTTGGTGAAGGTGGAGGACCATGCGCATGCCGTCGGCCACTGCCAGCGCTGCGGTCACGCCGTGGAATCGCAGGTTTCCACCCAATGGTTTGTTAAGATGGAGCCCTTGGTGAAGGCTGCCGTGGACTGCGTCAACGACGGCCGCACCCAGTTCGTTCCCGAACGCTTCACTAAAACCTATACCGGCTGGATGGATAACATCCGCGACTGGTGCATTTCGCGCCAGATTTGGTGGGGGCACCGCATCCCCGTCTGGTACTGCGATGATTGCGGCGAAATGACTGCCAGCCGCACCGATATCAGCACCTGCCCCAAGTGCGGCAGTGCCCATATCCATCAGGACGAGGACGCTCTTGACACCTGGTTCAGCAGTGCGCTGTGGCCGTTTTCGACCATGGGCTGGCCTGATAAGACGCCGCTTCTCAAGCAGTTCTATCCCACCAGCGTTTTGGTAACAGGCTACGATATCATCTTCTTCTGGGTAGCACGCATGCTGATTATGGGCATGGAATTCATGCAGGAGATCCCCTTTGACAAGGTCTTCATCCATGGCCTGGTGCGCGACAGCCAGGGCCGCAAGATGAGTAAGTCCTTGGGCAACGGCATTGACCCGTTGGAGGTTATTGATAAATATGGCGCTGATACCCTGCGCTTTATGCTGATTACCGGTAACACCCCGGGCAATGATATGCGCTTTTACTGGGAGCGTGTGGAGGCAACCCGTAACTTTGCCAACAAGATTTGGAACGCTTCGCGCTTTGCGCTGATGAACATGGAGGGCTACGATGCTGACGCCGAGCTGGCACCGTACACCCTGGCAGATAAGTGGATTTTGTCGCGCCTGCAGCATACCGCCAAGGACGTTACCGAAATGCTGGGCAAGTTTGAGCTGGGCGAAGCAGGCCGCATGATTTACGACTTCATCTGGGGCGAGGTATGCGACTGGTACATCGAGCTGGCCAAGCCGCGTCTGTATAATAAAGAAAACGCCGCTGAGCGCGCAACAGCACAGCACGTGCTGGCAACGGTGCTGACCAGCGCTATGCAGCTTTTGCATCCGTATATGCCGTTTATCACCGAGGAAATTTACCAATGCCTGCCGCATGAGGCCGAAAGCATTATGATTTCTAAGTGGCCCGCAGCGGACGCAGCCCTGATTGACGATGAAGCAGAGCGTCTGATGGGTGCGATTATGGAAAGCATTAAGGCAGTGCGCAATATGCGTGCCGAGGTTAATGTACCGCCCGGAAAGAAGGTTCCTGCCATCATGCTGGTGGCTGCCGATTTGAAGGACGGTGTGGAGGCGAATGCCAACTACATCCACCTGATGGGCGCAATCAGCGACCTGACTGTTTTGGCTGACGACGCTGCCAAGCCGGAAAACGCTATGACTGCCGTTGTAAGCGGCATTGAGGTTTATCTGCCGCTGGCTGGCCTCATTGACGTGGAAAAGGAAAACGCCCGTCTGGCCAAGGAGCTGGCCGCTATCGACAAGGAGCTGGCCCGCGTAGAGGGCAAGCTGGGCAATGCAGGCTTCCTGGCTAAGGCACCTGAGGCCGTCATCGCCAAGGAAAAGGCTAAGGCTGACGAGCTGAACGGCAAAAAGGCTGCTATTAACGAGCGTCTGGAATATTTAAAGACAATCTAAGGGCTTATATAGTGCAGATTAAAATGACCGCCTGCTTTTTAAGCAGGACGGTCATTTTTGCTAGGCTTCGTTTTGCTGCTTTTGACAAGACGCAGCGTGTGAAACTGTGTTATAATAAGCTGTTAGTTAAATTTTTACGGAGGCGTATGCACGATGAATTATACAGAGAGCCTGGGATATTTAGACAGCTTAGGCAAATTTGGCATTAAATTGGGAATGGAGCGCATTGAAGGACTTTTGCGCGAGCTGGGCAATCCCGAACAGAAAATCAAGACGGTGCACGTTACCGGTACTAACGGCAAGGGGTCTGTTACCAGCATGATTACCAATATTTTGCTGGCAGCTAACCTTAAAGTGGGCAAGTTTACCTCGCCGCATCTGGTGAAGTACAACGAGCGCATCAACGTCAACGGTGCGGACATCAGCGATGAGGATTTCGCACTGGCCATTACGGCGGTGCAGGTGGCGGCTGACAGCGTAGTCAGGAAGGGCGTGTGCGAGCAGCCCACGCAGTTTGAGATTTTGACGGCGGCAGCCTTTTTGCACTTCTATCTGCAAAAGGTGGATTACGCTGTGATTGAGGTGGGCATGGGCGGCCTGTGGGATTCCACCAACGTGATTACGCCTGTGGTGAGCATCATCACTAATGTCGCTTTGGACCACACTGACCGCTGCGGCAAGACCATCGAGCGCATCGCAATGCAGAAGGCAGGCATTATTAAGGATAATGTGCCTGTAGTGACTGCTGCCGAGGGTGACGAGGCCTTGAACCCCATTGTGCTGTTTGCTGGCTTTAAGAATGCGCCTGTGTACCTTTATGGTAAGGCCTTTTGGGGTACAGAGGTGACCAGCAGCATGGAGGGGCAGCGCTTTACGCTGCACGCAGGTGATTTTTATAGCTCGGATTACGAGATTAAGCTGCCCGGTGAGCACCAGATCAAAAACACCAGCTTGGCAATTGTGGCTGCCAAAATAGTGAGCAAGCAGGATGAGCGTATTAACGAGCTGGCGCTGCATGTGGGCGTAGCCAATACGGTCTGGCCAGGACGCCTGGAGCGCATTCACCAAAATCCCGATATTATTTTGGACGGGGCGCACAACCCTAACGGCGCGGAGGCACTGCGCAAGGCCTTGGATAAGTACTATCCAGGCAAGCAGGTGCAGTTTGTCTTTGGCATGATGGGCGATAAGGATATGAGCGGTGTTATCAAGACGCTCATCCATGATAACGACGTGGTGTATACAGTGCGTGCGGATAAGGGCGCGCGGGCGGCGGAGGCGGCCGATCTGGCCAAGCTTGTGGGCAGTAACGCAGTGGCACAAGACGATTTGGCTGCGGCGTACGAAAAGGCAGTAGGCGCTGCCGGTGCTGACGGCGTGGTGTGCGTGTGTGGCAGCCTTTATCTTGTGGGTGAGTTTAAAAAGCTGCTGGCGCAGAAGCAGAGCAAGCTAAAAAGCTAAGGTAATTTCTATGACGAGGCTTGCAAATTACTTAGAAAATAAAATATGGTATCTGCTACTCTTTACGGTGGCGGTGATTCCGCTAAAGCAGGAGTTTACTGCCCTCTGCGTCAGCGTCACCTTTATCGCCGCCGCCATCGTGGGCCTGGTCAAGGGGCGTCCCCACCGGGAGCACGTGCTGCGACCCTGGCAGCAGGGAGCGCTGTATGTGCTGCTGGCTATCAGCTTTGGCTCGATTTATTTTTCGCAGGACAGGTTTTTGTCCTTCTGGAATTGGGTGTACGTGGTGGGGCAGTATGCGGCGCTACTGTTCGTGCTTTTGCGTTATGGCGGCGTGGCAGGTGCTGCGGAGTGCGTGGCGTCTGCTTGTGACGTGCACGGCGCTGCGGGCAGCGACGCAGATGGGTTCCGCCGGCAGGACACAGTGCTCAGGCTGTGGCTGCGCTTTAGCGCGCTGCCCCGTCCTTTGCAGCTGATGGGTGCGTTTTTGGCTATATCGCTCATCGTCAGTCTGATTGGCCTGGCGCAGAAGGTTTTTGGCGTGACGGCCGAGGGCATTTGGGTAGACCCGGTGCAGTTCCCGGATATTAAGGTGCGCGTGTTCTCTACGCTGGGCAACCCCAACATCCTGGCCGGGTATTTGGTGCTGGTGATTGCCTATTGCACGGCTTTTTTTAACCAGACGAAGGCCTATAAAAAATGGCGGCTGACGTTTTTGCTGACAGGGCTTTTGGCGGTGCTCTGCCTTTTGTACACCTATTCGCGCGGCAACTGGGTGGCCTGCGCCGTGATGCTGCTGGCGTTCTGCGTGCTGTTTTGCCGCAAGGCCTTTATTCCCGTCTTGGGCGGCGGGGCGGCGGCGCTGGCGTTGGGCGGTACGGCGGTGCTGCACCGTCTGGAATCCATCCGCGGCGGCTATGGTGGCGATACGTCCATCGCCCTGCGTATGGCGTATTTAAAGAGCACCAAGTGGATTATCGAAGAATTTCCCTTGGGCGTGGGCTGGTATGGCTACCGCTTTGTCTATCCCACGTATAATTTTTATCTGGCGGATAAAAGCGTTATCATGTACCACTGTCACAATATCTTTTTGAACGTGTGGGCAGAGCTGGGACTGCACGGTCTGCTGGCCTTTTTAGTGGTCTGGTTTGGTATTTTTGTGCCTGCTGCCTGGCGTTTGGCGTATCATGGCAGGGAGCTGTGGCTGCGGGCGATGGGACGCGGTTACGTGCTGGCCACGGTGGGCATCGCGGTTGGCGGCCTTACGGATCATGTGTATTTTAATACGCAGATGGGGCTGCTCTTTTGGACGCTGGGCGTGCTGACGCTGCTTTGCGCCAGGATGAATGCTTGTGATAGGTAGATCTTTAAGGCCTTTCCTGTATGTGGATGTGGTGAAGGCTTGCGTTTGACAATTAGGTATAAACGCGCTGCATAAGCGTGAGCAAGGACAGACAGCGTCGAAGTTGTCGCATGCGAAAAGCCCCAGGAGAGCAAATCCTGGGGCTTTTGTTATGCTTCACATTCCGGTTCGGTTGTCATATGAAAAACGCTATAGCCAATCTGAGGTATAGCAGAACCATACAAACGTTGGAGCAATGACCACAACTTTTTGGGGAGACACTATGAATTTATGCTATTTTGCTGTAATAATCTCTAAAATAATCCGGTCCATTTGTCCAAAGTCCTGTTTCAAAATCATATAAATCCGTATAAGCTCTAGAGTTTATGATTTTGCTTCTAGCCTCTTGCCAAGCTATACCTTCTTCTGCTGCCATATCCATAATAGCATCAGTCAGAATCAAATCTGCACAAAAGGTTGGTGGTATCATTGGCTATTTTCCCGATTATTATCTCACTCTCGAAAATTTCTTTAGGCAGCATAGCTGCTAAATGCTTAGCAAGTCTCTGCCTTCTATTTATAGAAATAAACCACAACCATTCCTTATTAGCTTCTTCAAATTCATATATGGGTATATACTCAGCAGAAGCGTGATATTTATAACATGTCACATATCCATAATTTTGATTCTCTGAAATTTGCTTTAATCCTTTAGCTTTTAGCAAGGAGGTTTTTATAAAATTTTTTGCCTGTAATTTATCAGCTGTAACATAAAAACCACGTCCAAAATCCTTGCCTGCTACACACTTGGCTAAATCTATAGTTTGCACAGGAGCATAACTTCCATGATACAACATCATGCCATCAACAAGTCCCATAATGAGCACCATTAACCTTTAAAATTTTTAAAATATCTTCATAAGCACATTCATCACTGCTTAAATGCAACATATCATATGTGTCTTCAATATATTTCCATATGCCATATTTATCAAATAATTTATTAGCTTCAATAGGTGAAACTTTTTCTTTTTCGCAAAACAATCTAAAAACGCGAGTTTCAAAAAAAATCATTTCATTTAACATAAGCTCGTCTCCTTTTACATTGTAACCCTTGCTTGTTAGCTAAAGTTTAACATAAGTGCTAATTAGTGTCAAAATAAAAAGTGCGGTTGTGCTTAGTATAATGGATTTTGTATTGCACATGGCAAAAAAAAGCGTAAGTCCTGCTAACACGGGACTTACGCTTTCTTAGCTATAGAAGAATTTTAAAATTATATGTTATTTCAGCAGCTGCTCGATGTCTGCTTCTGGCGTTGTGATAGGCGCGATGCCAAAGTTTTGCACCAAAAAGTTCAGCACGTTGGGCGAAACGAAGGCAGGCAGCGTGGGACCGAGGCGGATGTTTTTGATGCCTAGGTGCAGCAGCGTGAGCAGGATGCAGACCGCCTTCTGCTCGTACCACGACAGCACCAGCGACAGCGGCAGTTCATTCACACCGCAGCCAAAGGCCTCGGCCAGGGCGACGGCGATGCGGATGGCGCTGTAGGCATCATTGCATTGGCCAATATCCATGAGGCGCGGCAGGCCGCCGATAGTGCCAAGGTCCAGGTCGTTGAAGCGGTATTTGCCACAGGCCAGCGTCAGCACAACGGTGTCGGCAGGGGTCTGCTTTACGAATTCGGTGTAGTAGTTGCGGCCAGGGCGGGCGCCGTCGCAGCCGCCAACCAGGAAGAAGTGACGGATGGCACCGCTCTTGACAGCGTCGATGACAGTGCCTGCTACGCTCATAACAGCGTCGTGGGCGAAGCCGGTCATAACGCTGTTGCCGCCGTTGATGCCCGTGAAGGCCTGGTCCTCGGCGTAGCCACCCAGCTCCAGTGCCTTTTGGATAACGGGGGTGAAGTCCTTGTCCTCGCCGATGTGGGTGATTTCGGGATAGGAAACCAGCGCAGTGGTATAAACGCGGTCAGCGTAGCTTGCGCGCGGCGGCATGAGGCAGTTGGTGGTAAAGAGGATGGGCGCGGGCAGGTCAGCAAATTCCTTTTGCTGGTTTTGCCAGGCGGTACCAAAGTTGCCCTTAAGATGGCTGTATTTTTTCAGCTCCGGATAGGCGTGGGCAGGCAGCATTTCGCCGTGGGTGTAGATATTGATGCCCTTGCCCTCGGTCTGCTCCAGCAGCAGCTTGAGGTCGTGCAGGTCGTGGCCGGTGATGACGATGAA
Organism: Ruminococcus intestinalis; assembly: GCA_963657675.1. GTDB lineage: Bacteria > Bacillota > Negativicutes > Acidaminococcales > Acidaminococcaceae > Phascolarctobacterium_A. The sequence goes on along the minus strand of CAVKMV010000005.1, from coordinate 31,794 downwards.
GGGTCCCTTTTCTACGGTGAGGGGAACAGTTACAGGCGCAGGCGAGCCATAGCTTTGGCTGTTGGCCTTATCGAGCAGCTCCATGCATTTGAGGTTCTTTTCGCCTACCTCCATGATGATGGGCAAAAGCTCGTCCATGCCCCAGTCCTCGCCAATGGCGAAGAGGGCCTTGGCAAAGAAGCTGTTGACTGCGTCGTCGGTGTAGCCCAAAACCATGGCATGGTGTGCGTAGGCGGCCACACCGCGGATGCCGAAGAGGATGAGAGACTTGAGGCTGCGCACGTCCTCGTCTGCCTGCCACAGCTTTTGCATATCATAATCAGCACCGCGGCTGCAATTTACGGCGCAGCTGCTACAGCCGTGGCCGCTTGCGTCCTTGGCGGCGTGCACCTGGTCAATCAGCGCGCGGATGGTTGCTTCGTTAAAGTTTACGTTGGTGACGGTGGTAAAAAGACCTGCGATAAACAGCGGCGCAAATTTTTTGGCAGCGTCATCATCGCCGTTAGCAATGCGGGCCAGGCCGATAAGCGCGCCGGTCAGCTCGTCCTGCAGGGCGGCAATGGCGGGATTTTTGCCGCAGACACCGCTAGTGGTGCAGCCTGTGCAGCCGGCAGTCTGCTCGCATTGAAAGCAAAACATTTTGTTTTCCATAGTAAGTCCTCACTTTCCTTGTCCGTTAATATTCCTGTGTGCTCCCAAGGGGAAGCACTATAAAGCTTTTGCATTTACAGCTACATTATAGTACAATGAATTCAACAAGTCTGTTGAATTTTCAATGAAAGAGGCAAGCCATGCAAGAATTTTTACCTGTAATCCGCTCCTCGCTGCTGTTTGCCGGCGTCGGCGAAGCCGAGCTGGTGGCAATGCTGAGCTGCTTGGGAGCTAAAATAGCGCGCTATCCTAAGGATGCCATGCTACTGCGCGCGGGCGACGTTACGCAGTCCATCTGGCTGATGCTGGAGGGCAGCGTGCTGGTAGGGCAGGAGGATATTTGGGGCAACCGCAACCTGGTTTCACGTGCGGGGGCGGGGCAGACCTTTGCCTCCGCCTTTGCCTGCGCGCCGCAGGCAGTGCTTAACGTGAGCGTGATGGCCGAAACACCTGTGACGGTGCTGCTTTTGGACGTCAAGCGCGTCTTGACGGTTTGCAGCGCTGCCTGCAGCCACCACAGCCGCATCATCCGCAACCTTTTGGGCGAGCTGGCTGATAAAAATTTGCGCTTTGGCGAAAAGCTGACGCACATGGGCCAGCGCAGCACCAGGGCAAAGCTCATGTCCTACCTGTCGGCCGAGGCGCAGCGCCTGGGCTGCTACGAATTTGATATACCCTTTTCGCGTCAGCAGCTGGCCGACTACTTGGCGGTGGAGCGTAGCGGCCTGTCGCTGGAGCTGGGAAAAATGCGCAAGGAGGGTCTTTTGGATTACAAGCGCAACCACTTCGTCCTTAAGCTGCAGGGTAAATAACTGAGTGAATAACTAGGCGTTGTGTAATATTTCTTACGTTTTTACCCAAAATATCCATTCTGACGGGAATTATTGCAAATTTAGTTGACAGTTAAGGCGCAATGCTGTATTATCTTGCACATAGCTTAATAACGAGCGATGAAAAGAAGAGTAAGCAGGGCGGATTGCCGCAGAGAGCCTCCATTTGGTGCAAGGGGGCGCAGGAGGCTTTGCTGAAGATGGTCTTGGAGCTGATGGGCTGAGGTGCTTGCATTTAGGCCGTCCGGGCGCACCCGTTACAGTGCTGGAGTATTAAAGGGTAACCAATCCCTGCGTACTTGATGAGGTTCATGTGGTGACATATGGATGAATTAGGGTGGTATCACGGAGCTTACGCTTCCGTCCCTGTATTTTTGCAGGAACGGGGGCTTTTTTATTGTCCTCCGCCTGTAAAGCCAAAGCATATTTAAACAGGCTGACAAGCAAAGGGAGGACAAAACAATGCCTATTAAAATCAACGACCATTTAGCTGCTATTACCCAACTGCAGGAGGAAGGAATCTTTACCATGACCGAGCAGCGCGCCAACACGCAGCGCGTGCGTCCGCTGAAGGTCTGTGTGCTCAACCTGATGCCGCTGAAAAAGCCGACGGAGATTCAGCTGCTGCGTCTTTTGGGTAATTCGCCGCTGCAGATAGAGGTGGATTTTTGCCGTGTGGTGAGCCGTGAATCCACGCACACCGATAATTCCTATCTGGACAGGGCCTACCTGGAATTTGGCGATATTAAGGATAAGTATTATGATGCCTTTTTGATGACGGGCGCGCCGGTGGAAACCATTCCCTTCGAGGAGGTGGATTATTGGCAGGAGATTGAGGCCTATCTGGACTGGGCGGAATATCACTGCTATTCAGTGATGACGCTGTGCTGGGGCGCGCAGGCGGCGCTGTATCACTATTATGGCGTGAATAAGACGGTGCTGCCGGCCAAGATGTTTGGCATCTTCCCCTACGGCCTGACGGTGAAGAACCATCCGCTGCTGCGTGGCTTTGACGACCGCTATTTTATTCCCCAGTCACGTCACACGGCGGTGGACGACGAGGCTATTGACGCGTGCAAGGCACTGCAGGTGCTGTCACGCTCGGTGGAAAACGGCATCAACATCTGCGCCAGCAAGGATTTGCGCCGCATCTTCGTTTTGGGTCACTTTGAATATGACCGTTATACCCTGGCGGATGAATACTTCCGCGATAAAAAGAAGAATTTACCAATCAGGCAGCCGCAGTTTTATTTTCCCGAGGGTGATACGACGCAGGAGCCTGTGTTTAAGTGGCGCAGCTACGCGCACCTGTTTTATATGAACTGGCTAAATATCGTCTATCAGGATACGCCGTATGATTTGCACGAGCTGGCACCGGCGGACAACGACAAGCTGGATAAGGCGCTCAATGAATATAACAAGCTGCTGCTGCAGCTGCAGAGGATGGAAACGGTAAAAAAATAAGACTGTGCTTATAAGACAGAGCGCAAAAGGGGAGGGAGCAGTCCCTCCTTTTTTAGTGCCCTGCGGCTGTTGCACAATGGAAGAAATAAAATTGGCAAAATAGCTGGTTATGCTATACTGTTTATTTACAATTTGAGGCAATCAGTGTACAATAAATGTAACTGAGCCTGAAAAATGCAGCTTATTTTGACAGGCCGGATGCAACAAATGAAGGGGGCTGTGGGTATGGATTTGAGTGAGGTGCAAAAGCTGCTGGCGGCCAAGGTGCTTAGCGGCAGTGATTTGCTGCACCGCCAGATAGAAAGCTGCTGCGGCAGCGATATGATGAGCGACGTGCTGGCCTTTACCAAGCGCAACACGCTTTTGTGTACTGGTTTGACAAATATGCAGGTGGTGCGCACCGCCGATATGACGGAGCTGAGCGCGCTGGTGTTTGTGCGCGGCAAGGTGCCTGATGCCGATATTATTGAAGCAGCGGCCGAAAACGGTCTGCCGGTGCTGGCCACCAGCTATACGATGTTCGAGGCCTGCGGCCTGCTGTTCAAGGCCGGCCTTGTTGGCTGCAGCAAAAAGGAGTAAGCAAAATGGGAGAAGGAAAATCTGTAAAAATGGCCTTTGACTGTGCCGGCGGCGATTTTGAGCGTGCAGGCGAGGCTTCAACCAAGATAAAGAAGATGCTGCAGCGCCTGGGGATTCCTGCAGACGTGGTGCGCCGCATCGCTATCGGCACCTATGAGGGCGAGATGAACGTTATCATCCACGCCGGCGGCGGCAATGTGGCGGCCGAGGTTTTTGCTGACGCCACCGTGATTACCATCAGCGACCATGGCCCCGGCATCCCCGATATCAACAAGGCACTGCAGGAGGGCTGGTCCACAGCCCCCGATTATGTACGCCAGATGGGCTTTGGCGCCGGTATGGGTCTGCCCAACATGGTCAAATGCAGTGATAAGTTTGACATTCAGTCCAAGGTGGGCGAGGGAACTACGATAGTGATGCGCTTTGAGCACCAAAGCGAGGATTTATAAACCGTTTAGCAAGCTAAAAGAAACCGAGGTGATGCGCGATGGCTCCGCAGCCAACAACATATTATCATTCAGTGCAGCTGCGGCGGGATAAGTGCCAGGGCTGCGTGTCCTGCGTCAAGCTGTGTCCGACGGAGGCTATCCGCGTGCGTAACGGTAAGGCCGAAATTTTGGGCGACAGGTGTATAGACTGTGGTGCCTGTGCCGCAGGCTGCCCCTACCATGCCTTTAGTGTGAAAACGGATACCCTGGAGGGACTGGCGGATTATGCCTATAATATTGTGCTGCCCGCGCCGTCGCTCTACGCGCAGTTTCCTGCCTCTGTGCCGCTGGAGGCTATTTGGCAGGGACTGCAGGGCATAGGCTTTGACGAAATTTTTGACGTGTCGCTGGCATCGGAATATATCGCCTGCGAAATAGAGGATTATCTGAAAAATTATACAGGCGGTCGCAAGCCGCTCATTTCCAGCACCTGTCCTGCGGTGCTGCGCCTGATACAGGTGAAGTTCCCCGAGCTGATTAAGCAGGTGGTGCCTGTGCTGCCGCCGGTGGAGGCTGCGGCCATTTACGTGCGGCGTGAGGCGGCGGCGCGCAAGCAGCTGCCTGAGGGGCTCATAGGCGTGTGGTTTATTTCGCCCTGCCCGTCTAAGGAAACCAACATCCGCCAGTCGGTGGATGTGCAGCACACACAGCTCACGGGCAGCTTCAGCCTGTCTGAGATTTATGGGCTGCTGCTGAAAAATTTGGGCGGCGAGCAGGAGCTGAACGTGCGCACAGGCTCGTCCTATGGTATGGCGTGGGGAGCCTATGGCGGTGAAATTGCCAGCGCGGGCATCCAAAACGCCCTGGCCGTGCATGGCATCGACAATGTGTACGACCTTCTGGAGCAGATTTCGATGAACAAGATGCCGCAGCTGGACTACGTGGAATGCAGTGCCTGCAAGGGTGGCTGCCTGGGCGGACTTTTGGCGGCCGAAAACAAATTTGTGGCCGAATGTAACCTGAAGAGCCGTGTTGCCGCCCTGCGCGCGCACGAGCCGCCTGACAGGCGCGAGGCGATGGCGCGCACCATGGTGCTGGAGGACTTCCCGCGGTCGGCGGCCTATCGCAAGAAGCTGGTGGCGCGGCCGATGATGCAGCTTGATGACGACATCATGGAGGCCATGAAGAAGTTTGAACGCATGGAAGAGGTGCTGTGCTCGCTGCCGGGGCTGGACTGTGGTGCCTGCGGCGCCCCCAGCTGTCAGGGCCTGGCCGAGGACATTGTGCAGGGGAAGGCGCATGAAATTGACTGCATCTTTAAGCTGCGCGCGAGCGTGCACAGGCTGTCGCAGGGAATGCTGGAGCTGGCAAGGCAGATACCTATATACCATGAGCCAGAGGATTTGAAGAAAACGGAGGTAGACGATAATGAAGGTTAAGGAACTGATTGAAAAGCTGGATTTGGAGCTGTTGACGAAGGACGTAAGCGAGGACGCGCTGTATGCGGACGTAGAGGGCGGCTATGCTTCGGACCTTTTGAGCAACGCTATGGGTCAGGGCGAGGCCGGCATGGTGTGGGTAACGATGCAGGGACACCAGAACGTGGCGGCAGTGGCCTCCCTTATCGGCTTCAGCCTCGTTGTGGTTGCCGGTGACGGTCCTGTAGCGCAGGACACCCTGCATAAGGCAAATATGAACGACGTGGTTATTGCTGCCACCGAGGCATCTGCCTTCGAGGTCGTGGGTCGCATGTACGAGCTTGGCATTGGCAAAAACGTCTGAGGACGGCGCGAGTTATTTACTGTATAAGTAACTTACGAAAAAAATCCAAATACAGGGCAGAAAATATCTTTAATGATACGCAAAAGGGTAAAACTCCCTTTACAAAAGAGCTTTGTGATAAATAAAAATACAATATGTACTGATTAAGCAAAATGTGCTATTTCAGTAAAACAAAACACCCTTCCTGCACTGGAGTAGGCGGGGTGTTTTTGCTGAAATTGTAAAGAAAAGGCTTGCGATGTTACAGTTTTGCTGTTATGATATATAGCGTTGAGTCTAAAAACAAAGCATAGGCACAGCGAAAATTTTCACAGGAAAAAAGTGAAGTTTTACCGGAAATGTGTTATAATCTAAACAGAACACAGGATAATACTGAAACAAAAAATATTTCTGACGCTAGCAGGATTTTTTCCATATGTGTCGAAATGACTAAGTAGTCAAGTATGAAATATTTGTGAAGTATTTGGCATAAGGTAATATCTTATTTGTAATGCCGCAGGGCATTGCCGGTAAGTTATATGCACAAGGGTTACCCCTTATAAAACACAATGTCCTAATCTAAAGGAGGAAGGTAAACATGATCGATATTAAAGATCGCATTTGTGACGCAGTAGCTGGCAAGGTTATGAGCGCTGAAGCTGCTGCAGAATTCGTAAAAGATGGTGACAACCTGGGCGTCAGCGGTTTTACCCCGTCTGGCTATCCGAAGGCTGTTCCTCTGGCTCTTGCTGAAAAGGGCAAAAAAACTCCTTTCAAAGTTAACGTTTGGACCGGCGCTTCTGTTGGTCCTGAAATTGACCAGGCAATGGTTGAAGCTGACGTTATTGACCGCCGTCTGCCTTATCAGACCAACGGCACCATGCGTAAAGCTATCAATGCCGGCAAAGTAAAATATGCTGATATCCACCTGTCCCACATGGCTCAAATGGTTCGCTATGGCTTCATGGCCGGCCGTCCTACCGGTCCTGATGTAGCAATCGTTGAGGTCTGCAAGATTAACGACCTTGGCAATGGCATGGTTGGCCTGATCCCGACCACCTCCATGGGCAACAGCTCCTCCTTTGTAGCTGGTGCTAAAAAGGTTATCGTAGAAGTAAACACCACCCAACCGGTTGGCCTGGAAGGCATGCATGATTCCTACATTCCTCTGGATCCTCCTAACCGTCAGCCGATTCCTATCACCGCTCCGGAAGACCGCATCGGTACCCCGTACATTCCTTGCGAATTAGACAAGATCGTTGCTGTTGTTCCCTGCGACCGTCCTGACATCGTTCGTCCTCTGGGCGAAATCGACGAAGACGCTAAGCACATGGGCGCTAACCTCGTTAACTTCCTGAAAAACGAAGTTAAGGAAGGCCGTCTGCCGAAAAACCTGCTGCCGTTGCAATCCGGCGTAGGCTCTGTTGCTAACGCAGTTATCAATGGTCTGGTTAACTCCGATTTCGAAGACCTGACCGTATATACCGAAGTTATCCAAGACGGTATGTTTGACCTGATCGACGCAGGCAAGCTCCGCGTTGCTTCCGGTACCGCTCTGACCCCGTCTCCGGAATGCCAGAAGAAATTCTATGAGAACGTTGACTTCTACAAGAAATATCTGCTGCTCCGTCCGCAGGAAATTTCCAACAGCCCTGAAGTTGCACGTCGTATCGGCGTAATCGCAATGAACACCGCTATCGAGGTTGATATCTATGGCAACGTTAACTCCACCCATGTTTGCGGCACTAAGCTGATGAACGGCGTTGGTGGTTCCGGCGACTTCGCACGTAACGGCTACCTGACCGTATTCTTCACCAACTCCCTGGCAAAGGGCGGCAAGATCTCTTCCGTAGTTCCGTTCTGCAGCCATATTGACCATGCAACCCTGGACGTTGACGTTATCGTTTCCGAGCGTGGCGTTGCTGACCTGCGTGGCCTGTCCCCGAAAGAAAAAGCTCCGATCATCATCGATCAGATTGCTAACCCGAAATATCAGCCTTGGCTGTATGACTACTTCAAACGTGCCTGCGAGGCTTGCGGCAACAGCCAGACCCCGCACATCCTGTCCGAAGCATTCGACTGCTACAAGCTGTTTGCTGAGACCGGCTCCATGGAAGGCATGGTTGAAGGTAAATAATTAAAAAAACTTTGCAATACCCCTTGTGAAGTTTTGCAAAATAGGTTAAACTATGTAAGGTGCTTGCCGATAGGTGTTAGTCCTATCGGCAGGCCAATATAAAACAAACCGCGGGGCTTCTACCCAAAGCCTTGCAAAGTAGTCCGGCTGCTGGGTTCTTACCTAAGACGCAGTAGCAAACAAGAAGCTGCTAAGGCCTCACCCAAGGCGTGGCAGCAGTGAGCTAAGCTGACGAAGTCTCACCCAAGACTTTGCCATATATTGCCGCCGTAGGCGGAACACTCTCACCATCATTTCGGAACCGTCCAATCCGAAATATGAAACACAATATTTAAGGAGGATTTGAGAATGGCATTTGAAGAAATTAAAGCCGGTTTAGAGAAGTATCATGCTGAAGTTGAAGCTAAACTGGTGAAAAACCCTGAACGCGCAAACCTGGTTCCTAACAGACTGTACACCCCGGTAGATCTTGGTGAAAACTTTGACTACATGACTAAGCTGGGCTTCCCCGGTGAATATCCTTACACCCGTGGTGTTCAACCCACCATGTACCGTGGCCGTTTCTGGACCATGCGTATGTATGCTGGTTTCTCCACCGCTGAGGAATCCAACAAGCGTTATCGTTACCTGCTGGCTAACGGCGGTAGCGGCCTGTCCTGCGCATTCGACCTGCCGACCCAGATCGGTTATGATTCCACCGATCCGATGGCTGAAGGCGAAGTTGGTAAGGTAGGCGTTGCTATCGACTCCCTGGCTGACATGGAAATCCTGTTCGACCAGATTTCCCTGGATAAAGTATCCACTTCTATGACCATTAACGCACCTGCTTCCGTACTGCTGGCTATGTACATTGCAGTAGCTGAAAAGCAAGGCGTTTCTGCTGACAAACTGCGTGGTACCATTCAGAACGATATTCTGAAAGAGTATGCTGCCCGCGGCACCTACATTTTCCCGCCGAAGCCGTCCATGCGTTTGATCACCAACATTTTTGAATATTGCTCCAAGAACGTACCGCTGTGGAACACCATTTCCATTTCCGGTTACCATATCCGTGAAGCTGGTTCCACCGCTTCTCAGGAAATCGCATTCACCATTGCCGATGGTATCGCTTATGTAGAAGCTGCTATCAAAGCTGGTCTGGACGTTGACGCATTTGCAGGCCGTCTGTCCTTCTTCTGGAATGCTCATAACAACGTATTGGAAGAGGTTGCTAAGTTCCGTGCTTCCCGTCGTGTATGGGCTAAGGTTATGAAAGAGCGTTTTGGCGCTAAGAAACCGAAATCCATGATGCTGCGTGTACATACCCAAACCGCTGGCTCCATGCTGACCGCTCAACAACCGAACAACAACATCGTTCGTGTTGCTCTGCAGACCGCTGCTGCTGTAATGGGTGGTACCCAATCCCTGCACACCAACTCCAAGGACGAAGCTTTGGCACTGCCGACCACTGAGTCTGTAACCATCGCTCTGCGTACCCAACAAATCGTTGCTTACGAATCCGGCCTGGCTGACACCGTTGATCCGTTGGGCGGCTCCTACTATGTAGAAGCTCTGACCGACAAGATCGAAGCTGAAGCTTGGGAATACATTAAGAAAATTGACGAAATCGGTGGCGCTCCGGAAGCTATTGCTAAAGGCTACATCCAGAAAGAAATTCAGGATTCCGCTTACAAATGGCAGATGGAAATCGAAAAAGGCGACCGTATCATCGTTGGCGTTAACAAATTCACTCAAGAGGAAGAACCTCCGAAAAACCTGCTGCGCGTAGACGGCTCTGTTGGCAAGCTGCAAGCTGAAAAGATTGCTGCTCTGAAAGCCCGCCGTGACAACGCTGCTGTAGAAGCTGCTCTGAAGGCTCTGGAAGCTGGCTGCGCAGATGAGAATGTAAACCTGATGCCTTTGATCCTGGATGCAGTTCGTGCATACGCAACTGAAGGCGAAATCTGCGGCGTTATGAGAAAAGTATTCGGTGAATACCAACCTCATACCACTCTCTAATTTGTGAACACAACTGATATACGGAGGTAAACTATAATGGCAAACGTTAAAGTTTTAGTTGCTAAACCGGGTCTGGATGGCCATGACCGTGGTGCTAAAGTTGTAGCTCGTGCTCTGCGCGACGCTGGTTTTGAAGTTATTTATACCGGTATTCGTCTGACTCCGGAACAAATCGCTGAAGCTGCTCTGCAGGACGACGTAAACGTTGTTGCTCTGTCCCTGCTGTCCGGCGCTCACAACACCCTGTTCCCGAAGGTAGTTGAACTGCTGAAGGAAAAAGGCATGACCGACGTTCTGGTAATCGGCGGCGGCGTTATTCCTGACGCTGATATCCCCGGCCTGAAGGCTGCTGGCATTGCTGAAGTATTCACTCCTGGCACCCCGACCAGCAAGATTGTTGATTTCATCAACGCAAACGTAAAATAATTTAATCCCATATAGAGCAGGCCGGGCTAGTCCCGGCTTGCCTTATAAGATATTCACTATCCAAAACAAGGCGGTGTGAATTATGGAAATAGTAGATAAATTATTGAATCATTCTCGTCTTGCATTATCTAAATCAATAACTGCTGTTGAAAATGAATATGATGATGCTGTCAAAATAATGACGGAGATTTATCCGCACACTGGTAATGCATATGTAATTGGTATTACCGGCCCTCCGGGTGCCGGCAAGAGTACCTTGACAGATAAATTGGCCAAGGAATACCGTAAACGCGGCAAAACCGTAGGTATCGTGGCAATTGACCCCACTAGCCCGTATTCCGGCGGCGCTATCTTAGGCGACCGTATCAGAATGATGGATCTGACCGCAGACGAAGGCATCTTCGTACGCTCTATGGCGACCCGCGGCAGTCTTGGCGGCCTGTCCCAAAAAGCAGGTGACGCTGTTAAATTGATGGATGCTTTTGGCATGGACGTTATAATCGTCGAAACCGTAGGCGTAGGACAATCTGAGGTTGATATTGTAAAGACCGCAGATACAACCATGGTTGTAGTAATTCCCGGCATGGGTGACGATATCCAGGCAATTAAAGCAGGTATACTTGAAATCGGTGACCTGTTCACGATCAACAAAGCTGACCGTGAGGGTACAGACAAGCTCAACATTGAGATTGAAATGATGCTCGAGTTAAATCCCGAACATGTTGGCTGGCGTCCTCCGATTAACAGGACCGTTGCCAGCAAGGGTGAAGGTATAGAGGCTGTTGTGGACTCTATTGAGGCCCACAAGGCATATTTGATTGAGAGTGGTAAGTTAAACGACATCCGTAAAGCTCGTATTAAAAACGAGGTTACCGCTATGCTTAATGACCATGTAAACCGCTACATCGACAAGAACGTAATTCAAACCGAGGCTTTTGATAACCTGGTTATCAAAATGCAGTCCCGCGAGATTGAACCGTACTCTGTCGTTGATGATATTGTTGGTAAAGTTTTAAAATAAACTACCATAAAAACAATTTTAGGAGGAATTTATTATGGCATTCAAAACTATTTGTGTTGACCATGTAGGTATCGCTTGCGCTGGTACCCTGGAAGAAGCTGCAAAAATTTACACTGAGGTTCTGGGCCTGAAGGCTACCGGTACTGAAGAAGTTAAAGAACAAGGTGTTGCTACCGTATTTGTTCCCTGCGGCGAAACCCTGATTGAGCTCCTGGTTGATATTACTGAAAACAATGACGGTCCTATCGGCAAATACATTGCTAAAAACGGCCCTGGCATCCAACATATGGCTCTGCGCGTTGACGACATCAAAGCTGCTATCGCTGACCTGACCGAGGCTGGCGTTCGCATGATTGATAAAGCTCCCCGCAATGGCGCTGGTCAAATGAAGATTGCTTTCGTTCATCCGAAATCTGCTGGCCTGCTGCTTGAGCTGTGCCAACCCGCTGCTACCTACAAAGACTAATTTTTTAGTATCGCAGGTTTTAGCGTAAAAGGTCCCAAAATTTAAGCTACATAATGCCGGGGATGTACAGGTGATATATCTTCGGCATCTGTGTATAAATTTGTTCTCCCAATAATGATGGAGGTGTAAGATTTGTCTACTCAAGAAAAAATTGAGAAAATGCTCAAAAAGTCCGAAGTAATTCTGGCTGCTGGCGGCGAAAAACGTGTTGCTAAACAACATGAATCCGGCAAAATGACTGCCCGTGAAAGAATCGCTGCACTCCTCGATGAAGGTTCCTTCGTAGAACTGGACCGTTTTGTTCGTCATCGTTGCACTAACTTCGGTCAAGAAAAGAAAGAACTTCCGGGTGAAGGCGTAACCACTGGTTACGGCACTGTTGACGGCCGTCTTGTTTATGTATTCGCACAAGACTTCACCGTTGAAGGTGGCTCCCTTGGTGAAATGCATGCAGCTAAAATCGTTAAGGTTCAACGTCTGGCTCTGAAAATGGGCGCTCCGCTTGTTGGCCTGAATGATTCCGGCGGTGCTCGTATCCAAGAAGCTATCGACGCTCTGGCTGGCTATGGCAAGATCTTCTTCGAGAACACCATCGCTTCCGGCGTTGTTCCTCAAATCTCTGCAATCATGGGTCCTTCCGCTGGCGGCGCTGTATACAGCCCGGCACTGACCGACTTCATCTACATGGTAAAGAACACCTCCAAGATGTTCATTACCGGTCCTGCAGTAGTTAAATCCGTTACCGGCGAAGATGTAACCCAAGAACAACTGGGCGGCGCTATGACTCATAACTCCAAATCCGGTTGCGCTCACTTCGCTGCTGAAAACGACGAAGACTGCCTGCGACAAATCCGTTACCTGCTCTCCTTCCTGCCCTCCAACAACGTTGAAGGTGCTCCGATTGTTGAGACCGGTGACGACCCGATGCGTACCGACGACAGCCTGAACACCCTGCTGCCGGACAACTCCAACCAAGCTTACGATATGTATGATGTAATCAAATCTATCGTAGATAACGGCGAGTTCTATGAAAACCAAAAATATTGGGCACAAAACATCATTACCTGCTTCGCTCGTATGGATGGCCAAACCGTTGGTATCATTGCAAACCAACCGAAGGTTATGGCAGGCTGCCTGGATATCAATGCTTCCGATAAATCCGCTCGTTTCATCCGCTTCTGCGACGCATTCGGCATTCCTCTGCTGAACCTGGTTGACGTTCCTGGCTTCCTGCCCGGCTGCAACCAAGAGTACGGCGGCATTATCCGTCATGGCGCTAAGATGCTGTATGCTTACTCTGAAGCAACTGTTCCTAAAATTACTCTGGTTACCCGTAAAGCTTACGGCGGCTCCTACCTGGCAATGTGCTCTCAAGATCTGGGCGCTGACCAAGTTATCGCATGGCCGACCGCTGAAATCGCAGTTATGGGTCCTGCTGGTGCTGCTAACATCATTTTCCGTAAAGATCCTGATGTTGAAGCTAAGACTAAAGAGTACATCGAAAACTTCGCTACTCCGTACCAAGCAGCAATGCGCGGCATGGTTGACATGGTTATCGAACCGAAAAACTCTCGTCCCACCATCATCAACGCTCTGCAAATGCTCGAAAGCAAACGCGAAACCCGTCCGGCAAAACGCCACGGCAACATTCCTTTGTAATTCGCAAGCAATTGCTTAGTGCATAACCTATTTTTAGATAAGATGAGGTGAAATAAATGGGTCCTGTTACTACTAATCCTTGGCTGATCGCTCTGATCAACATGACCATCGTATTCGGCGTACTGATTGCTTTGGGCGTACTGATGAGCTTAATCCAAGTTATCGATCCCACTAAAAAAAAAGTTGCTGAACCGGCAGTAGCTCCTACCCCGGCAGCAGCTCCTGCTGCAGCTCCGGTTGCTCCGAAACAAGATAACAACGAGCTTATCGCTGTTATCGCTGCAGCTGTAGCAGCTTGCGGCGTTTCCGCAGACCAAATCGCTTGCATCCGTCGTGTTGACGCTAAGTCTACCTGGACTGCAAGTGGCCGTGTTGAAGCTATCAGCGTTCGTAAAGAATGCTTCTAATGCCTATTGGTGGCAATTTGAATTAAAAACGAGATTTTAAGGAGGATTATATCCATGAAAAAGTATACTATCACCGTAAATGGTACCGCATACGAAGTAGAAGTTGAAGAAGCAGGCGTAGTTGCTTCCGCTCCGAAAGCTGCTCCGAAAGCTGCTCCGGCTCCGGCTGCTGCTCCGGCTCCGGCTGCTGCTCCCGCTCCGGCTCCGAAAGCTGCTGCTCCGGTTGCTGCTGGTGCAACCACCGTTTCCGCTCCTATGCCGGGCAAAGTTCTGTCCGTTAACGTAAAAGCTGGCGACGCTGTTAAATCTGGCGATGTTCTGATGATTCTGGAAGCTATGAAAATGCAAAACGAAATCATGGCTCCGGCTGACGGCACCGTTTCCGACGTTCGCGTTTCCGCTGGTCAAACCGTTTCCACTGGCGACGTAATGATCGTTATGTAATTCTTGGCTGATAGTTCGCAATATCAGTTAAGATCCTAAATACCCTTGATCCTAGGAAGGCCCCGTTCGCAAGGGGCCTTCCACAAATTGAAAATTGGGAGGATATTAAATGGAAGCATTTGTTGTTGCTTTGTCTTCTGTATGGGCAGATTCCGGCTTCTCCGCACTGACAGGCGGTCATCTGATTATGATCTGCGTTGGTTTGGTCCTGCTCTATCTGGCTATTGGCAAAGGCTTTGAGCCCTTGCTGCTTTCCCCTATCGCTTTTGGCTGTATTCTGGCCAACATTCCTAAGAATGGCTTTGAAGAACCTGGTGTTATGTCCGTTATCATGTATGGTATTCACCACGAAGTATTCCCGCCGTTGATTTTCTTGGGCGTAGGTGCTATGACTGACTTTGGTCCTTTGCTGGCTAACCCGAAAACCCTGCTTCTGGGTGCTGCTGCCCAGGCTGGCGTATTCGTAGCTCTGCTGGGTGCTATGATGGTAGGCTTCACCGTACAGGAAGCTGCTGCTATCGGCATCATCGGTGGTGCTGACGGCCCTACCTCCATTTACCTGGCTGCTAAAATGGCTCCTCAGCTGTTGGGTGCAATCGCAGTTGCTGCATACTCCTACATGTCTTTGGTTCCGCTGATTCAGCCTCCTATCATGAAATTGTTCACCTCCGAAGCTGACCGTAAGATCGTTATGAAACAGCTCCGTCCGGTTTCCCATTTCGAGAAGGTTGTATTCCCGATCATGTGCACCATCGTTATCTCCCTGCTGTTACCTTCCGTAACCGCACTGATTGGTATGCTGATGCTTGGTAACCTGTTCAAAGAGGCTGGCTGCCTGGATCGTCTGAGCGACACCGCACAAAACGCTTTGATGAACACCGTAACCATCATGCTGGCTACCGGTACCGGTCTGACCATGAGCGCTGAATCCTTCCTGAACATGCAAACCATTTTAATCATTTGCATGGGCTTGGTAGCATTCGTTGCAGGTACCGCTGCAGGCGTAATCTTTGGCAAGCTGATGTGCATCGTTGATCATGGTGCAACCAACCCGTTGATTGGTTCTGCCGGTGTATCCGCAGTTCCTATGGCTGCCCGTGTATCCCAGATTGTTGGCCAGAAAGCTAATCCGTCTAACTTCCTGCTGATGCATGCTATGGGTCCGAACGTTGCAGGCGTTATCGGTACTGCAGTTGCTGCTGGTACTATGCTCGCTATGATTGGTCCTGTAGGTAAATAAGCTTACAAATTTAGAGTCCACACTTTGTGTGGGCTCTTTTTTGTATCTAAACTGTAAATTTTCCTCAGGATGCTACTTTTGCCTTCGCCTTTATAGTATAATAAACAAGAGTTATGCTATAGCTTAAATATTTAACAGAGGAGTCCTGCGGATGCAAAAATATAATCTCACCAGGCAGTTTTTTGCTGATGTCTGGTATTTGACCAAAAGCTACTGGCAGTCGGAGGAAAGGGGGAAGGCGTTCTTCCTTTTGGCCTGCATAGTGGCGCTCACACTGGGTATCGTCTATATGCTGGTGCTGCTCAATACCTGGAACAACAGCTTTTACAGTGCTCTGCAAAATTATGAGACGGACAGGCTTTTTGACGAGCTGCTTCATTTTTCCTGGCTGGCAGCTATCTATATCATCCTCTCGGTATATTCCTACTATCTGCAGCAGATGCTGATTCTGCACTGGCGGCGTTGGCTGACGACTAACTTTATAGATATTTGGTTACAGGATAAAACCTATTATAATTTGCAGATGTTCAGCAAGGATACAGATAACCCTGACCAGCGCATTAGTGAGGATGTGCGCCAGTTTGTAGAAATGACGTTAAGCTTTGCTATTGGCATTTTGAAGGCATTTTGCACCTTTGCTTCCTTTGTCGTTATTTTGTATCAATTATCGGGACCACTGACCTTTAGCCTTGCCGGCCATACGTGGACGATAAACGGCTATATGCTGTGGGCATCGCTCATCTATTCTGTCATTGGCACCTATATTACGCATAAGGTGGGGCATAAGCTGGTGAAGCTCAACTTCATCCAGCAGCGTTATGAGGCGGACTTTCGCTTTAGCATGATGCGCCTGCGTGAAAGTGCCGAAAGCGTGGCCTTTTATGAGGGCGAGGGCCAGGAGGGCAAGGTCTTTAAGCAGCGCTTTAAGCAGCTTTTGGACAACTTTTGGCAGCTTGTCAATAAGCAGAAGCAGCTGGTGTTTTTGAATTCCGGTTATTCCCAGATTGCGATTATCTTTCCTTTCGTGGTGGCTATGAACCGCTATTTGTCCAAGCAGATCAGCCTGGGCGGCCTGATGCAGGTGGCCAGTGCCTTTGGCAGGGTGCAGGATTCCCTGTCGTATTTTGTGGATATGTATAGCAGCATTGCCCAGTGGCAGGCTGTTGTTATGCGTTTGACCTACTTTGGGCGCCACGTGCACGAGGTGTCGCAGCAGGCAAAGCGCTTTCAGATGGAGCGCTTTGCTACTGCGGATGCCGTTGTGCTTGAGGATATGCAGATCAATCTGCCTGATGGCAGCAAGCTTTTAGGCGGCCTGAACCTTACGCTGCAGCCAGGGCACAACGTGCTGATTAAGGGTGTGAGCGGCTGCGGCAAAAGCACCCTGCTGCGCGCAATTTCGGGCATTTGGCCCTTTGTTGAGGGTAAAATCAGCCTGCCGGAGCGCAGCAAGCTGATGTTTATCCCGCAAAAGCCGTATCTGCCGCTGGGAACCCTGCGGGAGGCACTTAATTACCCGGGAAATAAACCCTCTACGGACGAGGAGCTGTGCTTTTTGCTGGAGCTGTGCCAGATTGGCTATCTCAAGGATAAGCTTAATGTGGAGGCTGACTGGAGCCATGTGCTTTCGGTGGGCGAGCAGCAGCGGCTGGCGTTTGCACGTGCGCATCTGCAGCAGCCTAAGTGGTTGTTTTTGGATGAGGCCACCTCGGCGCTGGATGAGGAAACTGAGGCCGCCATGTACAGCCTGCTGGCCGAACGCCTGCAGCAGACAACCATTGTCAGCGTGGGCCACCGCAGCACGCTGAACAGCTATCATGAGCTGGTGCTGTATATAGATAAGGCTACGCAAAGCGTGAGCCTGCAAAGGCTGTAAGCAGCAGCTGCTGCCCTTAAGCTGCTAATGGTGTGCATGTGAAGTTTATGTAAAAAAGAAATTATGACAAATAAAAAATGTACACAAATCTATATTTTAGTGTATAATAGAGATATAACAATGAAAGCGAGGTCTTATGATGAATAAGAAAGCTGAAGCTTATAAGAAATTCCTTGAAGAAACTGATATTAAATGGGGCGAAGTAACTGAAATCCAGGAGAACGCACCCGAAGAACAAAAAATGCATCCTGTTGTTTATCGTTCCGCTATCGGCGTAAACGGCCAAAACCTGCCGACTATGCTGGTAATTGATGACAGCATTTATGTAATGCTGCAGGTTCGCGTTGGTGCCGGCCTAGTTAAGGAAGCTAACAAGGCTGCTGTGCTGGAGCACATCAACAAGCTGAACGAGGGCTTTAAGGTTTTCAAATATTATGCAGACGAAGCAGGCAACATCATCCTCGAAAGCTGCATTCCCTCTACCGATGACCAATTCGTACCGCAGATGATCCACGCAGTTATCGATGTAATTGCCAACCATCTGAATGACGAATATCCTAAGCTGATGAAGACCGTTTGGGCTGATTAAGCAGCCGCGCAATAAATTGCATATTGCTTCCAACTAAAGGGAGTAGCCGGCACAGGCCGCAGGGCTTGTGTTTACCTGGCCGTCAGTACGGTTCTTAAAGAATCCGGCCTTGTGATTAAGTGGCGAGACTTTGTTGTAAATTTTTATTTACAGCATTGTCGCGCCCTTTTTTGTTATATAATATTAGCTAGAACAAGCTAAACGCAACATCTCATTAAGGAGGAGAACAATGAGCAGATTTGGTTTGAACTCACAGCAGGTACAAGACTCACGGCAAAAATATGGCAGCAACGCGCTGCCTGCACCGCCGCGGGCAACATTTGGGGAAAAGCTGCTGGATAATTTTCAGGACCCGATTATCCGTATTTTGCTTGTCGCCCTGCTGGTAAACGTGGTCTTTGCCTATATGGGCCACGGTGACTGGATTGAAACCCTGGGTATTTTTGTAGCGATTATTTTGGCCACCTTTGTATCAACCTGGTCAGAATACAGCAACGAAAACGCCTTTCAGAAGCTGCAGGAGGAGGCAAGTCGCATCCGCTGCAAGCTGTGGCGTGACGGCGAGCCGCAGGAGGTGGCTATTGATGACATCGTCGTGGGGGATGCCATCATCCTGGAGGCAGGTGACAGGGTGCCTGCCGACGGCATTTTGCTGGCAGGCGACATTAAGCTGGACCAGGCAACGCTCAACGGCGAAAGCGAGCCTGCAGCCAAGCAGATAGCCCCCGCTGATTACAGCTGGGACGCTGGCAGCACCGACTTTTTGGACGAGCGCAAAATTTTCCGCGGCAGCGTGGTGGTGGAAGGCACAGGCGTGATGCAGGCCGTCAAAATTGGCAGCAGCTCCGTCTACGGTCAGCTGACGCAGGAGCTGAAGGACGATGAGCGTGACAGCCCGTTGAAGCTGAAGCTGAAGGGACTGGCGCAGCAGATTAGCTACTTTGGCTATGCAGGCGGCGTTTTAATAGCCGTCGCCGTTATTTTGCACAAGCTGTACCTGGCAGGCAGCTTTGCTGCCTACACCGCCAACATGGCCAACGTGGTGGCCGACCTGGTGCAGGCGCTCATTTTGGCGATTATCATTATCGTTATGGCGGTGCCTGAGGGGCTGCCACTGATGATTGCTATCGTTTCTTCGCTCAACATGCGCAAGATGCTGGCCGACAACGTGCTGGTGCGCAAGCTGGTGGGCATAGAAACCGCCGGCAGCCTCAACCTGCTTTTTAGCGATAAGACAGGCACCATCACCAAGGGCAGGCTGGAGGTGACGCGCTTCATTTTGGGCGACGGGCAGGAGCTTCCCTCATTTGAGGCACTGCCGGAAAAAATCAAGCAGCTCACCTACCAGCAGGTGGTGCTCAACACCTCGGCCGTGGTGAGTGACGGCGCAATTTTGGGCGGCAATATGACCGAGGCTGCGCTCAACAGGTTTCTTGGCAGCTACCGCATGGCAGCAGTGCCCGTGCGTGAGCACTTTGTGCCCTTCAACAGCGCTAATAAATATTCCTGGGCGCAGGTGCGGCCTGCAGGTGAAGCCCCCTACTGCCTGGTGAAGGGCGCACCCGAAAAGCTGCTTTTGCGCACGGTATATTATTGGGACGCACAGGGCAGACGCCTGCCGCTGACGGACGCTATGCGCGAGACGCTGGAGCAGAGGATGCTGCAGCTGGCCGGCAAGGCTATGCGTATGCTGGCGCTGTGCAGCTATGAGGGCGTGGCCAATGAAAGCCTGCCCAATATGGGGCTCACACTGGTGGGCATTCTGGCCATCCGTGATGATGTGCGCCCCGAGGCGGTGGAGGCGATTGCCGCCGTGCGCCAGGCAGGCGTGCAGGTGGTGATGATTACAGGCGACCGCAGAGAAACCGCTATGGCCATAGCCAGGGACGCAGGTCTTTTGACGCAGGCAGATGACGTGGTGTGGACCTCAGACGAGCTGGCTCGTCTTACGGACGAGGAGATTAAGGCGAAGCTGCCCCATTTGCGCGTGGTAGCACGTGCCCTGCCATTGGATAAGCTGCGTCTGGTGCGCCTGGCGCAGGAGCTGAATTTGGTGGTGGGCATGACGGGTGACGGCGTCAACGATTCGCCGGCACTGAAAAAGGCCGATGTTGGCTTTGCCATGGGCAGCGGCACCGAGGTGGCCAAGGAGGCAGGCGACATCGTCATTTTGGACGATAACTTCCTCAGCATCAAGCAGGCCATTTTGTACGGCCGCACTATCTATAATTCCATCTGCAAATTTATCACCTTTCAGCTGACGATTAACCTTTCGGCCGTGGCCATCAACTTCATCGCTCCCTTTATCGGTATAGAGGAGCCGCTGACGGTGACGCAGATTTTGTGGATTAACCTGGTGATGGATACCCTCGCCGCCCTGGCCTTTGGCGGTGAGCCGGCGCTGGCAAAATACCTGCGCGAGGCACCCAAGCGCCGCAGCGCGCCCATCGTCAGCAAAAAAATGCTCACAAGCGTGCTTATTGCAGGCAGCTATATGACGCTTATCGGCATCGCCTTTTACAAGAGCGCCTGGATAGACAGCCTTTATCGTGATGCACCCAATCATATTTATACATATACAGGCTTCTTTTGTGCCTACATCCTCATGGCCGTGGCCAACGCCTTTAATGTGCGCACCGACGGGCTGAACCCGTTGGCAGATATTGGCCGCAACAAGGGCTTTTTGCAGGTGATGGCGCTGATTATCGTCATTCAGGTGCTGCTCACCTTTGTGGGGGGACGCCTGCTGCGCACCACGCCGTTGAACGCGGCCGAATGGGGCGTGACCGTGCTGGTGGCAGTAAGCATGCTGGTTGTGGGCCTTGCGGCTAAGCTGCTGGCAGGCACGCAAAATTAATCACAGCTGTGCATAAGCCTGTGGATAACGTGTGGGTAAAACGGTGTATTTGTGGATAAATAGCGATGCTACACACCAAGGGGAAGGAATCCACGCCAGCTGTATATGTGCTTGCAAGGGTTACATTTCACAAAAAAATAATATTTTTTACAAAAGCTGTTGACAAAGGCGATGAATGTGAGTATAATAACATTCAACGAATTGAATATCGTCCCTAAAAGACGGTGAAGGGAAGAAGATATGACCGGATAGGCCTAGAGAGCTGCTGGCTGGTGTAAAGCAGTGCTGATGGTTATATGCATACTGATCCCGGAGTTGCCTTTCTGATATGTAGGAAAGGACGTGTGGTCACGTTACAGGCAAAGGCCTTGTTGGAGGCTGAGAGGGCAGTGCAATGGCGCATTGCTGAAATAGGGTGGTACAGCGTGGAGATTTTATCCCCGCCCCTAGTTGTGTTATACACAAATACTAGGGACGGGGATTTTTGTATT
Source organism: Ruminococcus intestinalis (assembly GCA_963657675.1). Classification (GTDB taxonomy): domain Bacteria; phylum Bacillota; class Negativicutes; order Acidaminococcales; family Acidaminococcaceae; genus Phascolarctobacterium_A. The sequence goes on along the minus strand of CAVKMV010000005.1, from coordinate 10,470 downwards.
AGGGAAAGAAGAATTTAGGGAGGAATTAACAATGCAGCAAGAAAAGAAATATATTCCGTTTGAGCGGGTGGCACTGCCCGACCGTCAGTGGCCCGAAAAAACCATCACCCAGGCACCTATCTGGTGCAGCGTGGATTTGCGTGATGGCAACCAGGCCCTGATTACGCCCATGGGTATTGCCGAAAAGGTGCGTTTTTTCCACACCCTTATTGATTGCGGCTTTAAGGAAATCGAGGTTGGCTTCCCCTCTGCTTCCGAAACTGAATACGAAATTTTGCGCACCCTCATCGAGGGCGGCCACATTCCTGACGATGTAACCGTGCAGGTGCTGGTGCAGGCGCGCGAGGAGCTCATCCGCAAAACCTTTGAGGCCGTGCGTGGCGCTAAAAACGTCATCATCCACTTTTATAATTCCACCTCTACGCTGCAGCGTAAGGTCGTTTTCCGCAAGGATATGGCAGGCATTACCGATATCGCCGTGCAGGGCGCACGCCTTATCCGCCAGCTGACGGAGGAGGAGGTAGCCCGCAGCGGTATGAACATCCGCTATGAATATTCTCCCGAAAGCTTTACGGGTACCGAAATTGATTTTTCCATCGCTATCTGCGAGGCTGTAATGCAGGAAATGGGCGCCACCAAGGAAAACCCCATCATCCTCAACCTGCCCTCTACTGTAGAAATGTGCACCCCCAACACCTACGCCGACCAGATTGAATACTTCTGCCGCAACATCAAAAACCGCGAGGCTGCCATCATCAGCCTGCATCCGCACAATGACCGCGGCACCGGTGTTGCCTCGGCAGAGCTGGGCCTGATGGCCGGCGCTGACCGCATCGAGGGCACGCTCTTTGGTAACGGCGAACGCACAGGCAACCTGGACATCGTCACCGTAGCGCTTAACATGTTCACCCAGGGTGTTGACCCCAAGCTGAACTTCAGCAATATTTTGGACATCAAAAAGGTGTACGAGGAATGCACCCATATGCACGTGCCCGAGCGTCAGCCCTACGCCGGCGAGCTGGCCTTCACCGCCTTCAGCGGCTCGCACCAGGATGCCATCCGCAAGGGCTATGAATATATGAAGGACAGCGGCACGCAATTTTGGGAGGTGCCCTACCTGCCCATTAATCCTGCCGACCTGCACCGCGAATACGAGCCCGTTATCCGCATCAACAGCCAGTCCGGCAAGGGCGGTGCCGCCTTCGTCCTGCAGCACGCAGTGGGCTACAACCTGCCCAAGGAAATGCATCCGGAATTTGGCAGCATCGTCAAGGCTGCGGCCGATGAGTACGGCGACGAGCTTTCCAGCCAGCAGATTGTAGAGCTCTTCCACAAGGAATACATTGACTTTGCGGGCAAATACCAGCTGCTGCGCCATCGCTTCACCGAGCTCAACGAGACCGACGGCAGCGTGCACACCTGCTTTGAGGGTCTCATCGCCGTAAATGGCACCGAGCATAAGGTAGTAGGCGCAGGCAACGGTCCTATCGATGCCTTCTTCCAGGGACTCACCGGCGTGGGCATCAGCGGCTATGAATTCGTCAACTATCATGAGCACGCTATTTCCAAGGGCTCTGACGCAAAGGGCATTTGCTACATTGAGCTCAAGAAGAAGGATGACGGACACATCTTCGGCGTAGGCGTCCACTCCAACATTAACGTGGCGGCGCTGAAGGGAATTATATGCGCTATTAACCGCGCCGAAAAGTGACAGACTGGCGATAAGGCACCATCTGCGGCCTCATTATTATGCTAGAAAGCTGGCACCAGAATAGATAAAAATATAAGCCGGCTAAAGATAAACCTCCAAAAATAAGGGAAAGATTTTTTTGGAAAACAAGGGAAAGACTCAAAAATAAGGGAAAGAGGCAAAGGCCCGTCAGCTGTAAGGCTGGCGGGCTTTTTGCGTTAGCTTTAAATAATTAATGTACTTTTGCTTGACGGGGGGGACAAAATGATACAATTCTAGATAAGAAAAATTATTAAAACACTCAGTGGACGTTTGCTTGACAGGGGGGGGACACGATGGTATAATTCTAAAAGAAAATGTTCTCAAAAAACAAATAAGTAGGAATAGTAGCAAATCAAAATTTTAGAGAATTTTTATAATTCGGTTTGCATAATCGCCGGTGGCTGGTGGAACCTGGAAAGCCGGGCCGCAGGCGTTTAT
>CAVKMV010000005.1:0-8248 GCA_963657675.1 Ruminococcus intestinalis | reverse complement strand
GTTTATGATAGATATTTTATTAGGGTAGTCTCGTGAATTTGAGGGAAAGGAGGAGCTATGAAGAGGGTATTTTTGCTGTTGACCCTGCTTTTGGCGTTGATGTGCCCGGCACTTGCCGGTGCTGCCGAAACATCAAGCGACAGGATGATTTTGGACTGGACCACGTCCAAGGTGTGGGTTGACGGCGGAGATTTGTGTGTAACAGGCACCTTTGTCAACAAGCGCAGTGATTTGACCATCACCAAGCTGAACGATTTTATTATGCGTGTTACCTACACAGACAAAAATGGCGAAAAGAAGCAGTTTACCGGCCGTCCGGTAAAGTTTCCGCTATGCAAGATTGCTGCCAACGGATCGCGCAAGCTGAATTTGAACTTTGGCAAATTTGCGGACGATACAGTTGGCAACTGGGTGACCTCGCAGATATACACGTTTACGTATATTAACGGCGCCCGCTTTTGATGTTGTTTTTGATGAGTATAGAGCTATGGGTTGGCTCTGAGTTGATGAAGAAAGAAGTGTATGAGTAATTATGAAGAAAAGATATACTGCCGCAGCCGCTATGGTAATGGTTATGGGGCTTTGTGCCAGTGCCAGCGCTGCCTTCGACGAGAACCTGAACGAATATACCCTGGATTCTATGGTGGTTGAGGCTGACGCCGTTAAGAATAAATTTGGCGACACCATTACCGAGCAGTCCTACTACCGTACCGGCGGTGACGTGAAGGTTATCACCCGTGAAGAGATTGAAAAGCGTCATTATACCGATGTGTCTGAGGCTATTAAGCGTATTCCCGGCGTAGTATTCAGAAACCCCGGCTACCGTGGCGGTGAATATGGCTGGGCCCCCTATAATAATACAGTATCCATCAATGGTGATGACCGCGTAATCATCCTTGTTGATGGTCGTAGGGTAGATAATGCTGCAAGCACAAGACTGGGCTCTGATGCAACAGCTAGTAAATCTACCGGCGTAAACCTTGATCAGGTTACTAATATGGAAAACGTAGATAAGATCGAGGTTATCAAGGGACCTGGCGCTTCTGTTTATGGTGCTGATGCAACGGGTGGTGTAATCAACATTATTACCCGTAAGGGCGGTAAGGATAATGTAGGTACTATTGACCTGTCCACAGGCTCCTGGCATAAGCATAAATATGCTATCAGCTATTCCGGCAGTGCAGAAAATGACAAGTCCTTCCATTATTTCGTATCTGCAAATCGTGATATGTCCGGCGATACCAAGTTTAAGGATGGTGACACCGGTAAAACCGGCACATTGTATGGCGGCAGATATAAGGAAGACGGCGTAAATATCCGCATAGATAAGGATTTTAACGATAAGCAGAATTTAAAAATCTGGTACAACTATAAGGACGGTAAGGATGGTTATCCTATTTGTACTCCCAGACTCAGATATTTTAATCCTAAGGACTGGGCAGAGACTGCGTTTAAGCTGACAACCGGCATTTTGGACGAAAATAATAAGCTTGTCGGTAAGCCTTTATGGTGGGACGGTAAGAATCTTCCCGGATATATTAATATGTTCCAGGTAGATGGTGCCTTTGGTTCCTACAACAGCTTTAAAAATAACGATTTAGATATCCAATACACCTTTAATAAGGAAAATGGTATGGATAGCTTCTTCCGTGTATATAATCAGTCGCATACCTATACCGGCCGCGATGTTTATACCTGGGCAAAGGATAGCCAGGGTAATTTCTATAGCGATGACACTACGGCTTTGTATGATGAATATAATAAATTGTATCCTAATGGTGCTACTACAGAGCAGCTGCAGCAATTTATCAAGGATCATATCGTCCCGTTCCCCGGTGACGAGGATGCCATGAAGCAGTGGGTAGAGGAAAATGGCGGCGTAGGCTATCCTAACCGTTGGAGTATAGAAAAGAACCGCGGCGCCCAGCTGCAATATGCCAAAACTGTCGGCATAAACGACATTATCGCCAGCGTAACCTACGATAAGTCCAAGCTGTACAGCAAGAGCATCAGAAATGGTGTTACCAATGTAAGCCATACTGACCGTACTACGATTACCGGTTACATTCAGGATAAAATCCACGTTAGCGATAAATGGGATGTTACCCCCGCTTTGAGATACAGTCATTATAAATCCTTTAATACATCTACCGGTGGCAACACAATAGATGGCAAGGGTGCAGCTAACGAAATAACGCCTACTTTGAATACTGAGTATATGTTTGATGACACCAGCAGCATGTATTTTGGTTGGACAAAGATTATGCGTCCGATTAAACAGGGTGATTATACCAATACCAATACTTATCAGTTAGTGCCCTTGGAGGATGAAAAGGGCAATGTATTTACCCTAGGCGTTAAGAAGGATATCAGCGATAAAACTACTGTGGCCGTGCATTACGACTGGACGAGAATGAATAATTCTATTGCTAAGTTGCCGGTTGTACACGAGGGCGCCTTGGTTTATTCCCCTATTAATGCTAAGGAGGATAAAAAATCTATCAACCTTACCTTAGACCATCAATTTGATGACCACTTCACTGTGAGCGCTTCCTATTCTCATATGAAGGATAAATGGTTGGCAAAGGATGGCTGGACTCTGGATTCCAGCTGGAGCTACAAAAATCCGCAGGACGTTAATACCGCTATTAACAGCCTGCGTCCGGCAAACCAATATGCATTGAACCTTTCTTACGAAAATGGCAAATTGTACACCGGCCTGTTGACCAACTGGTATACCGGCTGCTCCAAAACAGCATTTACCGATAAGCAGTTCCTGGTTCTTGATTGGAACCTGAACTATGAATTTACTAAGGATTTAACTGCATATCTGCTGGTTAATAACCTTACTAATGAAGGCTATCAGACAGCTTATAGCACGACCTATGGTGGAGCCTCTATGCCTGGCCGCTGCATCATGGTTGGCATGAAGTATAAATTCTAACCACTAACCTCATTCATCATTCTCCATTGCATATAGGTAAAGCACTACTGCGCAAGCAGTAGTGCTTTGCTATATAAAAAACGGCCCCACACAAGGTGGAGCCGTCACAACTACACGAAACTCATCGCATTTAACCGTAGTTAGTTGTATAATAAGGTAAAACTATAATCAGCAACAAAAAGCGTTTGCCTGCAACTGACAGGAAGGGAGGTCGCATATGCGAAAAATATTACTTGGCAGCCTTTTATTAACTGCTCTGCTGCTTGTCGGCTGCGGGCGCGACATTTTTGTGCTGCCGGTGCAGGAAAACCCCGAAGCGTTGGTGCGCTTTAATAAGCCGCTGCATTATGACTATAATCCTGCGCACTACCCTGTAACCGTCGAAAACTTCAATACCCAGGGACAGCCTGAGAAGCAGACATACACCAGACCGCCGGAGCGCGTGGTGGCCGTGTGGCAGAACAGCATCGAAACGCTGTTGGCGCTGGGGGTGGGTGACCGCATTATCGCAGGCAACGGCGTGCCTGACAAAAAGTTCTTTCGCAAGGCTTATCAGCAGCAGTACAGCCGGATTCCCTACACAGGCCTGCAGCTTTTGGATTTGGAAACCACTATGATGCTTAAGCCGGATTTGCTTGTCGGCTGGCATTCCACCTTTGGCCCTAAGGTTTTGCGTGCCACCGATTTTTGGCACAGGCGTGGGGTGAACACCTTCATCGCGCGTTCGTCTGTGATTGACAGCAGGCCGCGCACGCTGCAGAACGAATACAAGGACATTTTGGATTTGGGCAAAATCTTTGATAAAAACGAGCGTGCCGCGCAGCTGGTGACGCAGATGCAGCAGGAGGTGAGCTTCGCCACCAGCCGGACGGCCGGCTTTCAAAAGCGGCCACGGGCGCTGATTGTGGAATTTATGGGCAAGGAGCCCACTGTTTATGGTGAAAAAAGTCTTGCAGGCAACATCGTGCATGAGCTGCACGGCGAGCTGCTGGCAGCGCAGCAGCGTTCCATTGGTATGGAGCAGATTGTGGCTTTGGACCCGGACGTTATTTTTGTGGTGGTGACAGAATTCCATTACGGCCGCGAGCAGGATATGGTGGACCGCGTTTCACAGCACAAGGCGCTGAAGCATCTGCGCTGCGTGCAGGCGGGACGGGTGCTGCCGCTGCCGCTGTACGCTATTTATAGCGCCGGTGTGCGCAGCTATGACGGCATCAGGATTATTGCAGGCGGCCTGTATCCGGATTTGTATAAGGAGAAGTGAGTATGATTAAATTTTTGAAGCAACAGGGTTATCTGTTTATCTGCCTGGGCCTGCTTGCCGCACTTGTTGCAGCCCTCTTTTGGGCGCTGTCCATTGGTACGGTTAAGCTGCCCCTGGCAAGCATTTATAATGCCGTTATGCAGCAGCTGACTACAGGCCAGCCCATCGAGGCTCCGGGCTACGGCCCTGTGCACGATATTATCTGGCTTTTGCGCCTGCCGCGTCTGGTGCTGGCGGCCTTTGTCGGCATGGGGCTTTCGGTCTGCGGTGTTATTATGCAGGCCGTGGTGAAAAACCCCCTGGCCGATCCCTACATCCTGGGGATATCGTCGGGGGCGTCGCTGGGCGCTACGGCAGCCATTCTTTTGGGCATTGGCGTGGCCTTGGGCGAAAATTTCGTGGGCATTGCTGCCTTTATCGGCGCCTTTGCCATGTCGCTGGGCGTGCTCTTTATTTCTAACCTGGGCGGACGCAGCAATTCGGTGAAGCTGCTTTTGGCAGGCATGGCGCTGAGCGCGGTGTGCGGCGCGTTTTCCAGCTTTATTGTTTATTTTGCTAATAACAAGGAGGGCATGCAGACTATTGCCTATTGGATGATGGGCAGCTTTGCCGGCGCCAAGTGGGAAACGCTGGCGGTTGTGGGTCCCTTAGTAATTTTGGCAGTGCTCTTTTTCTGGAGCCAGAGCCGCATGCTTAACCTGATGCTTTTGGGTGATGAATCGGCGCTCACATTAGGAACGGATCTGCACATCTACCGCCAGGTATATCTGCTTGTCAGCTCGCTTATTGTGGGCTTTGTGGTTTATGCCGCAGGCATGGTGGGCTTTGTCGGCCTGGTGGTGCCGCACGTTATCCGTATGCTTGTGGGCACGGACCACAAAAAGCTGATTCCTGTTGCCGCATTGACGGGCGCGGTCTTTTTGGTAATTGCCGACGGCCTCTGCCGCATAATTATTCCTCGCACCGAGCTGCCGATCGGCATATTGATTTCACTTATCGGCGCACCCTGCTTTGTTTACCTGATGATTAAGAAAACCTATGGCTTTGGAGGTAACTGATAATGGAGATTTTGGCACAGGCAGTAAAAATGGCCTTCGGACCTAAGGAAATCTTAAGGGGAATAGACTTTCGCCTGCACAACAAGGAATTTGTGGGCATCATCGGTCCTAACGGCAGCGGCAAGAGCACGTTTTTGAAATGTGTATACCGCGTGCAAAGGCCCACTGCAGGTAAAATCAGCTTTAACGGCGTGGCCTTAGACGAGCTTTCATACCGGGAATCGGCCCTGCAGCTGGCTGTGGTGGCGCAGCACAACGTCTACAGCTTTGACTTTTCGGTGCTGGAGGTGGTGCTGATGGGGCGCTCGCCGCACAAAAGGCTGCTGGAGCGTGATAATCTGGAGGATTACCGCATTGCCCGCAAGGCCCTGGCGACGGTGGGACTGGCAGCCTTTGAGGAGCGCAGCTTTGCCACGCTCAGCGGCGGCGAGCAGCAGCGCGTGATTTTGGCGCGGGCGCTGACGCAGCAGACGGAATGTCTGGTGCTGGACGAGCCGACGAACCATTTGGATATTAAGTATCAGCTGCAGATTATGGATATAGTGAAGTCGCTGGATTTGACGGTGGTGGCAGCGGTGCACGACCTCAATATAGCGGCGATGTACTGCGACAGGCTGGTTGCCATCAAGGACGGACAGATTGTGGGCATGGGCACGCCGCGTGAGCTGCTGACGGAAAGCTTTATCTACGATATGTACGAGGTGCGCTGCCGTGTGGACGAGGACGCAGATGGCAGGATTAATATCGTGTATTTGCCGCAGCACTGGCAAAGCTGACGGCGGTGGTGGCGTTTAATTTTTTCGTTGCTATTTGGCAGTCTGAAGAATATAATAATATTATAATATTATTATATTAAGAAAGGCGTGATTTTCATGGAGCAGGTTAAACAGCTGGCGCTGGCAGATGCAGACTATATTTTGAATCTCAGAAGGCATATCCACCAGCATCCGGAATTATCGTTTAAAGAGATAGAAACAACTAAATTGATTGCAGATGAACTGGCCAAATGCGGCATAGAGGTTACCACCTGGCCCGGCAAAACAGGCGTGCTGGGCGTGCTGCATGGTGCTAAGCCCGGCAGGACGCTGGCCCTGCGGTCGGATATCGACGCACTGCCACTGGTAGAAAAATCGGGACTTGCGTTTCACTCTGTTAATGAGGGTGTAGCGCACTGCTGCGGACACGATATTCATATGTCGGTGCTGCTGGGAGCGGCCAGGGTGCTGAGCCAGCTGCGCGAGCAGCTTTGCGGCACGATTAAGTTTTTCTTTCAGCCTGCCGAGGAAACCCTGGGCGGTTCCAAGGACTTTGCTGCCCGCGGCGTGATGGAAAACCCCAAGGTTGACGCCATCTTTGCCCTGCACTGCTGGCCGGATATCCCTGAGGGAACCATTGGCACGCGCGCAGGCTCGTTTATGGCCTCGTCCGATTCCGTAGACATCAAAATCACGGGTAAGGCAGGTCATGCCGCCCACCCGCACAGAAGCATAGACCCCATTGTTGCCGCTGCCGCCGTCGTACAGGGCATCCAGACGATAGTTTCGCGTGAGACTGCGCCGATTGACCCCACTGTTATCAGCTTTGGCAGCATTCATGGCGGCACGGCGCGCAATATTATCGCGGCCGACGTTGTGCTGCAGGGAACCATCCGCACCGCCTCCAACGCTGTCCGTGACCAAATGCCGGAGATGGTGGAGCGCATTGCTAATGATATTGCCGCTGCCTATCGCTGCGGGGCCAGCGTGGATTACCAAAAGGGCGTGCCTGCCGTGATTAACGATGCCGCTCTTACGGCCAGGGTTACCCGTGTCGGCGGCGAGGTGCTGGGAGCAGATAAGGTGCTGCCGCTGCCTGCGATTTCTATGGGCAGTGAGGACTTTTCTATCTATATGCAGCAGGCCCCCGGCTGCATCTTCCGCCTGGGAACAGGCACGGACGAGGCACAGAGCCATCTGGCGCTGCACAATCCCGAAATCCGCTTTGGCGAGAAGGCACTGCTTACAGGCGTGGAGGTGGTCAGCTCGCTGGCCCTGGACTATTTGTGCGAAGAACTCTAAGTTATAATTGTATTTTTTGAGAAATTGTTATACTATGTAATAGTAAAGATTTTATAAACGGAGAACGTGGATGTCAGAGCTATTACATGAAAAAATTTATAACGATTTATTAGGAAAAATCCGTGCGCACCAATACGAAGAGGGTGACGTGCTGCCTACAGAAAGCGAGATGGAGCGCATTTACGGCGCCAGCAAGGCTCCCATCCGTCAGGCACTGACGCGTCTGCACAAGGAGGGCTTCATCATCCGCAAGGCCGGCAAGGGCACCTTTGTTTCCGGCAGGGTGAACTGGCCCTATGCCAACATGGGCGGTCATGGCGAGGAATTCGCGGCCAAGGGACCGCTGCTGTACTGCAAAACCCTGCAGCTTGCAGACGTGGTGCTGTCAGCGGGCGAGGCTGCCTATATGCACAGGGAGGCCGGCTCTGCGGCGCTGTATGTGGAGCGTGTGCGTTATTATAAGGATAACCCCATACATTATCTGCAGCATTATATTGTTGATCCCGGCATCAGGCTTAAGGAGAGGCTGCAGACAGAGGGGCATTTTTCGTCCCTTTTGGCGCTGTATGATAAATATGGCATCAAAATTGGCAGGACGGAGGATGTGCTGGAGGCTGTTGCTGCTTCCGCCGGGGTGGCAGAGCATTTGGGCGTGGCTAAGGGAGCGCCGGTGCTGCTCATCAACAGGTGCACCTTTAACAGCGATGACACGCTGCTGGAATTTGTGCGCTTTTACATATTGACCAAAAACTGGAAGTACAGGGCGCATTATAGCGAAAGTTATCTTTAGACAGAACCCCGGGTTATGCCCGGGGTTTTTGCGTTCATTCTGTAACAAATTTAACGCTGTCTATTCCATAATTACAAAAATCATGTATACATGGAAAAATCCTTGCCAAGAACGGCTGGAGCATGTATTATAATA